>JAAKFX010000066.1 GCA_011064865.1 Candidatus Anoxychlamydiales bacterium | reverse complement strand
ATATCCTTATGATGAACACTTGCACATTTCCTAAGGCTCAACACTTCAAATGCCTTGAAGGAAAAGAAAGTATAATGATATTTAGATTTTACACTCCGAATAAAGCCTATATAAATTGACAATCAATAAGATAGGGACGCGGATGCACCCAATTCGTACCATATCGCTAATTCCTGTGAAGATTAAAATTACTATAGAGCAAGTTGCGCCATTGTATCAAAAGCTAGCTCCGAAGATTAGGGAATTGAAAGCTTTGGGAATGACTCAAGATCAAATTGCTATAAAATTGAATGTTAGTATTAAGACTGTAAGAAAATCATTAAATTTTAATTTTTCGGACATACAACAAAACCACTTCTATTAGCTTTTTTTCTAGGAAAACTTAAATAAGCCGACGACCATTTAGTCTCAAAATCAGAATATTTTAATATTTTATTTTGTCTATTATCTGGATCGTTTATATAAAGAATTTTTTCATCTTTATCATAACCAATAACTAGCACTGAATGTGTAGCTAAAGTTTTATTATCAGTTGTAATGGTAGGTATTACTAGAACTCCTTTAGATAAAAGGTATTCTATATCTGAGATATTCATATTTTCAGTATATTCACTTTTATAACCATAATAATTAGCAATATTTTTTAAACCTTCCATATCATTTCCGTACTTGTAAATATCATTTTTATCGCTACCAGAAATTTTCCATACCAATTCTTTATCTATCGGCTTATCTAAATTTTCATAATAAGATATAGCCATTGCCATAGATGTTGTTGCACATGAGTAGTTATCATTTTGAGGAATATAAGGAACATTAAATTTTATATTATTTGGAATATTTATTTCATGTTGTTCTTTTATTTCTTTATTATCCATTCCATATAAAACAGACAATGATGTTCCTACCAAAATTAAACATTTCAAAAAGAATTTTTTCATATTTTTTCCTTTAAATTAATTTCTCATCTAAGGACTCTATATTTGTCCAATGCTCTATAAATTCTTTCCCTTTTTTAGTGATAAGATATATTTTTGGAGGAAAATTAATGGCATTTTGTAATCGAACAGGTTTTATTTCTAATAACCCATCGTTTATTAAATACATAACATCAAGATCTCTTCCGTATAATTCAATTTCATTTATAGATTTATTTTTAAAAAAATATTCCAAAACTCTAAATTCGAAATGGCTATATCTACCATTAATAATACTAAGATTTCTTTTCAATTGTCTCATAGACTTTCTGTCCATCGTTTTTTCAGTATCCTTATCAAATCTAATATGACAATTACTGCATAAGACTATCATGTTATCAAATTCATCTTTTCCATCTTTTTCAACAGGGATGATATGAGCCATTTGTAATAATGACACGTTTCCTTCGGGACAAGTCGGAACAGCACAACGCCATCCAGCTTCTTGAAAAAGTTTCCTTTCTAAAGTTCTTGAAATTTTTTTTCTTTTATTAGCCATAGTTTTTCTAAAAATTAAAATCCTACAGCTCTAGGATTAGGTAATATTTTCATAACATGCTATTTTATTTCTATAATTACAATAATCACAATTAGTATCTTCTTCAGGCAGACTATCCCTATTCAAAAACTCATAAATAGCTAGCAAAGTTGGTTCTACCCAATCATCATTTCCTTCATAGGCGATAAGATGCTTTTCAAAGTCTAATTTATCATTAAAAGAATCTTTATCTTTTTGAGCATTTGCAAAGATAAAATAAGATATATTTGAAACCTTAAAGCCATTTTTTCTAAATAGCCATTGGTATATTTCCAACTGTTTTTTGTAACTTATTTTATATTTCTCAGTGTTTTTAATTTCTCCTGTTTTCTTTCTCTTAGGCACTAAAAAAGTACTCGGATCATCTTTAGAGGCTTTGGCTTTATAATCCACAATTATCAATTCACCCTCAGAAGTTACCCAAACATCATCAATAGCTCCGTATACTTCGAAATTTGTACTCTTATGATGATATCTTATCCCTTTTCTATTATTTCTCCATATTTCGATATCTGAATGATCAAAAGGAATAGCATTTATATCATTTTCAATTTGAAAAGGATGTAAAGTTTTATTTTTTCTATGAATATCAAATTCTTTTTTTAACAAAGCATCAACAGCATTATTTAATGTAAAAGGAGCTCCAGAAGGTTGAGATATACCTAGTTTTCTATCCAAATAAAAACATCTAGGACATTTCAAAAAAAGATCAATTTTAGACCTACTCAAGGGCATAGGTTCTAAAGAATTCATATTAAAAAGTTTTTTTGTCTTAGCCATATTCTTCCTCATTTATATAACAAGACTATATTACCAAAAACAAACTTAATTAATTAGTAAAACCAATAGCTGCAACAACTATTACTAATAATTAATTTAACTTAAAATTTAATTGCATTTTCTTTATAATTACAACAAACAAAAACAATATTTTAAATAAATGATAAAAAATAACGAAGCGCAAGCTAGAATAAAAATAAATAACCGCCTTGAAGAATCCGGATGGCGTTTTGAATCTAATAAAGACAGGAAAGCTAATATTCAGCTTGAAGCTGGAGTTAAATTTTCAGAATTAGGCAATGACTTTGAAAATGCTGAAACTCATGACAAAAGACGAGGCGCAATTGATTTTCTTCTTTTAGATAAGGATGGTAGTGCATTAGTTGTAGTTGAAGCTAAAAAAGAATCTATTGATCCCCTATCAGCTAAAGAACAAGCCAGAAATTATGCACGAAATGTAAAAGCCCGATTCATTATTCTTTCTAATGGAAACATCCATTACTTTTGGGATACACAATATGGCAATCCTGAAACAATTTTACGATTTCCAACCCAAGGATCTTTATCTCAGTATAAAACTTATATACCTAATCCTACCGAATTATCTAATTCTTCTGTAGACGAGAATTATATCATAGAATCACAAATGCCCGCTTATTCGCGAGACCCAGCATTTCAAGATGAAAATCAAAGAACTACATTTTTACGCAATAACAGCCTCAAACAAATGAGAACCTATCAGGTACAAGCAATTAAAAGTTTGCAAGAAGCTGCACGAAATGGCAACTCTCGCTTTCTTTTTGAAATGGCTACTGGCACAGGTAAAACACTAGTTTCTGCAGCTGTTATAAAACTTTTTCTAAAATCAGGCAACGCCCAACGTATTCTATTTTTGGTTGATCGACTCGAATTAGAAGAGCAAGCTCATAAAGCCTTTAAGACTTCTCTGGGAAAAGATTTTACAACGATGATCTACAAAAACAATCGTGATTCATGGAGAAATGCTCAAATTGTTGTTTCAACTATTCAAACATTTCTAGCTGGAGATAAATATAAAAAAGAGTTTTCACCTACCGACTTCGAATTGGTTATCTCCGATGAAGCCCACCGTTCTATTGGGGGTAACAGCCGAGCCGTATTTGAGTATTTTGTTGGCTATAAGATTGGTCTTACTGCTACGCCAAAAGACTATCTAAAAGGTTGTGATTCTGAAAATGCCGATGTTGAAAAAGAATTTGAACGTCGACAACTTCTTGATACCTATAAAACATTTGGATGTGCTTCCGGAGAACCTACATTTCGATTTTCTCTATTAGATGGCGTCCCTAAATATTTAGTAAATCCTATTGTCGTAGATGCCCGCACCGAGATAACAACTCAACTTCTTTCCGATGAAGGTTATGCGGTTCATACCACCACTGAAGAAGGAGAAACTGTTGAAGAGCGTTTCAACGCGCGCCACTTTGAACGTAAGTTTTTTAATAAAGAAACAAATATTGCAATGTGCAAAGCATTTCTAGATAACGGATTGTGTGATCCAACTGCTAAAGATTATGGAATAGATCTTTTTGGAAAATCGATTGTTTTTTGCGTATCGCAAAGTCATGCTGCGAGAATTACTAATATTTTGAATAAATTAGCATTTGAAAAATGGCCAACTCAATATGGAAAATCCGATTTTGCCGTACAAGTTACATCTCATGTGCAAAGTGCTCAACAAATGACAAGTAACTTTTCAAATAATACTCTTGGTGGCAAAGTAAAACATCCTGAAGCATATACTTCTAGTAAGACACGTGTATGCGTAACTGTTGGAATGATGACAACAGGTTATGATTGTCCAGATATTTTAAATCTTGCCTTAATGAAACCAATATTTAGTCCTTCTGAATTCGTGCAGATAAAAGGTCGAGGGACTCGAAAGCATCTTTTTGAGTATCTTGACTATTTATCAAACGAGACCTACTCCAAAAACAAAGAACACTTTAAATTCTTTGATTTTTTCGCAGCCTGTGAATATTTCGAAAAAAAATTCCTCTATGATGAAAAAATCACCTTGCCACAAATAAAGAACATTTCTGAAGAACTTGACGAAGCAGGTACAGGAGACGTATTTATAGATGAGGAAGGAAATAAAATATTTAAGGGGAAAATTAACTTAGATTCCGCTGATGCTATTAAGAGCATCAATGAAATCTTTATTGGGAAAGAAGGAATGCGTATTGATCGCGAAGGATTTAAAAAAGCAGTAGAGGAAGATGTTCTGGGAAATGCTGATTTAAAAAATCTTTGGGATAACGGAGATATTGCAGGTGCAGAAGAATATACAAAAAAACACATCTTTGAAAAACCAAAGCATTTCCTCAATCTAGATAAAATCCGTAAAGCTTTCCATATAGATCGTCGTATCTCTATTAAAGAATTTCTTCTAGTTGCATTTGGAGAACAAGATAATTTTAAAATGAAAGATGATCTTCTTGAGTCAGAATGGCTTAAATTTCAATCAATAAATGCTATAGATATTGAAAACTACACCACTGTAAAAAACTTTTTTAAAGCCTATATTGTTGATGAGGAAGTTCGCGAAATTATTAAAAACAACACACCTGCACAATTTAATTTCTGCCCAACTTTTGGCTTTAATGAATACCAAAAGTTAAATGGATTTAAAAAAATCGTTCCAACATATATAAAAGACTATGTATCCTTAAATACCTTCATGAATTAGAGGAAAAAACATGCTTACACAAGAAACAAAACGCCATATTGATGCTGCGCGTCAGGTGTTAGTTGGAGTTGTTCCGAATCCATCTTCACAAATAGATCAAATTACCAATGCTCTTATTTATAAATTCATGGATGATATGGATCAATCAGCAATAAAAGCAGGTGGAGAGCCATCATTTTTCATCGAAGAGCTCGAACCTTATGCATGGACTCGCCTTATGGACTCTCGCTTAGGCAATCAAGAACGTATGAACCTTTATTCAGAAGCTCTAGCAAAGTTTTCTGAAGCAAAACAATTACCAGAGCTTTTTCGTGGTATTTTTAAATCTGCATTTTTACCTTATAGATCTCCAGAGGTGCTTGGGCTTTTTTTAAAAGAAATAAACTATTTCGATTACTCCAACTCTGAAGAACTCGGCAATGCTTATGAATATCTCCTTTCTATTATGAGTAGTCAGGGTGATGCTGGACAATTTCGTACACCTCGTCATATTATTGACTTTATCGTCGCAGCAATAAACCCGACCAAAGATGATAAAATACTTGACCCTGCCTGCGGCACATCGGGTTTCTTGATAAGTGCCTATAAACATATTTTAGAAAAGCATAACAACAAGAATCTAGATCTTTCAGAAAATAAAAAAAAGCCTCTTACTCCAGATCAACGTAAAGTACTTATGAATAATTTTGAAGGTTATGATGTTGATCCGGGAATGGTACGTATTTCGCAAGTAAATATGTATCTTCATCAATTTAGAAATCCTAAAATATTTAATTATAACACACTTTCTCAAGAAGAACGATGGGCCGATAAATTTGATGTTATTCTCGCCAATCCACCCTTTATGTCTCCTAAGGGAGGCGTAAGCACGCATAATAAATTCAGTGTCCAATCTAATCGCTCTGAAGTCCTTTTTGTAGACTATATTGTTAACCATCTGCGGCCAAAAGGACGTGCCGGTATTATTGTTCCTGAAGGCATTATTTTTCAATCAGGAAAAGCATATAAACAACTCAGAAAAAATCTACTAGAAAATGGTCTTTATGCAGTTGTGAGTTTACCTTCTGGTGTATTTCAACCATATAGCGGAGTTAAAACAAGCATTTTGTTATTTGACAACGAATATGCCCGAAAAAACTCTGAGATTCTTTTTATCAAAGTTGAAAATGATGGTTTTGATCTCGGAGCACAAAGACGAGCGAATTACAAAAACGACTTACCTGAAGCTCTAGAAATAATTAATTTATGGAAAAGTGGAAAGGAAATTAAAAGCAAACTAGCAGTCTATGTAGAGAAAAGTAAAATCGGCAAAAATAACACCTATAATTTGAGCTATGAACGCTACAATATAATGACCAATCAGCGTAATGCCAAATGGTCTCTAGTAAGGCTAGGAAACGTCTGCAAAACCACTTCAGGAGGCACCCCTCTTAAACATAAAGAAGAATACTATCAAAATGGGACAATTCCATGGTTAAGAAGCGGTGAAGTAGAACAAGGCTTCATTGAAAGGTCAAAATTGTTTATTACACAAGAAGGTTTAAAAAATTCTTCTGCAAAAATATTTCCAGTAAATACTGTTTTAATTGCAATGTATGGAGCAACTGCTGGTAAAGTTGGCTTGTTAAAATTTGAAAGCGCTACAAATCAAGCTATATGTGGAGTTTTGCCTTCTGATAAATTTATTCCGGGATTTCTTTTCCAAATGCTTAAAAATCAAAAAGATATTATGCTTAGACTTGCTGGAGGAGGGGCTCAATCAAACATTTCACAATCAATAATCAAAGATCTTAAAATTCCCCTCCCCCCCCTTGAAATCCAAGAACAGCTTGTTGCTGAACTAGAAGTCTACCAAAACATTATCTCTGGGGCTAAACAAATAGTTCAAAATTGGAAACCAAAAATAAATATTGATCCAAAGTGGCAAAAGGTGACGTTAGAGGTAATCACCGACTTAATCCAACGAGGAAAAACTCCAATATATGGAAATTCAAAAGTTCAAGTAATAAAATCAGGTCAAGCAAGAGGATATTTTGAATTTGATTTTTCTAAAAAACATTTCGTAACAAAAGATTTTATTTTAGATCACAGACAATTGCGGGAAAGAGATTTATTAATTAACTCTACTGGTGTTGGAACTGCTGGAAGAATGACATTATTTAAATTAGATGGCGAATTTGTTGTTGACGGTCATATCACTATTGTACGAATAAAACCTAATATGGCTAAAAGTGATTATGTTTTATATGCATTAAATTCAATTTATGGTTTCAAAGGATTGGAAAATATGGCTCAAGGAAATGGCGGACAAATAGAATTAAGCTTGTCAAAGATAAAAAATCTTGAAGTACCTCTACCTTCTATTAAAATCCAACAACAAATTATTGAAAAAATTGAATATGAACGTTCTTCAGTAGAATCTGCCAAAAAATTAATCAAAATTTATGAACAGAAAACAAAAGACGTTCTTTCTAAATTGTGGTCTGAATAGGCATGAGCTGAAATGTTCTCATATTCACAAAAATATCAACTTTCATACTTTTTGCTTTTTTTCTAGTTTAATTATAATTAACTTGAGTCAAATTCATGTTTCTTAAAAAGCTCTCAACTTCCTCACAAATTTCTTCAAAGTGATCTACAAAATAACCCTGAAAAATCTGATCTTTTTTTTCTACTCTACATTTCTTATTCCATAAATTAAAATCTTTAGCTCCATTTCTACCAGAGCAATATGCTAATTTAGCTTTTGTTTCTGTCAATGGAGACCAAATATGCCTATCATGTTCTCTTACATTAACGCCTACTATTACTATTAGCCCTGAAGACAAAACCATCTCTTCAAAACCCCTCGCCTGTATTTCAAGAAATTTTCTTCCTACTGCACTGGTTTTTTTTGAGTTAAAACAAGCCATAATCGGAGGCAAAGCTCGTGATTTTAATTCAATTTTAAACTGTTCATAATCTCTAATTATATCAATCTCGGTACTATCAAATACATCCTCTGCATATGTGAATGATAGAGAACCAGGAGGAATATTAAGTCCTTTCAAAAACAAGTTGCACCCACCATGTGGTAAACAAACCCCTACTTCTTTTTCTTTTGTTTGATCTGACGTATAATTAGGATGATATCCTGATCTAATAATTGATTCTTCCAATAATCTATCATAATTAAGAGATGAAAATGAAACATTCTTTATTCCTAGTCTTTTTATGAGTCTAATATACAAACTGTCAGAAGAAGGAATAAAATTGAAAAAATATTCAGCCATAGAACGCTGTAATTCAGATACTTCTTTTGGATGCCTCTCTAAGACTAAATCCATCCCTTTTTCAAAATCCTTACGAAACAAATCCCCATATTTCAGATCTAAAGTCCCCCATGTCAAAGGAAATCGATCTCTTAGAGCTTGAAAAAGATCTACACCTAATTTAGGAATATTAGTAGTATCATTTTCTGAACCATAACTAGCCCCAGCACCAAATAAAAACAACACGCTCATTTATCGAATCCCACTAGCATTGATCATCTAAAAAATATCCAAATGGTTTTTTTAAAACTTTAGATATTTTCTCTAAACTCTCCAATGAAGGCAAGGATAATCCAGTCTCATAACGAGAAATACTCTTCTGCATTATTCCTGTAGCTTCTACCAGATCAGCTTGAGTCATATCAAGCTCAACCCTAGCTAACTTAATTTTCTTTCCTAATTTTTTAGCATCCATATTTATTTCAAATATTTTGCTGATGCAATATACCTTTGCGGGTATATTTTATTCATTCTTTGGTATATTTAATATA
>JAAKFX010000065.1 GCA_011064865.1 Candidatus Anoxychlamydiales bacterium | reverse complement strand
ATAGACAAGGATGCAATTTTAACATCTGTTAAAAAAACAGGTAGAGTAATTATTGTTGATCCTGATTGGAAAACATTGAGTTTTAGCTCAGAGATAATGGCTATAATTTGTGAAGAGGCTTTTTCGTATTTGAAAAAACCACCCATTCGAATTACATATCCAGATAGATTTGTTCCAACTAGCTGGACTTTATCTAATTATTATTATCCTACGAATAAAGAAATAGCTATAAATGCATTAAAGCTTATGGATAAAAATACTTTTGCGTCTCAGCTTTCAAAAGAGCTAGAAAAAATAAAAAGCTCTCAACCTTTAGATGTTCCAGATAAAAATTTCACAGGACCTTTTTAACAAGAGAAAAAAAATATGAAAAAAGTTGTTGTAATAGGAAGTAATTCCTTTTCAGGAAGCGATTTTATTGATCTATTATTGGACAAACAAAATTATAAAATTATAGGAATTAGTAGATCTTCAGAAAAATCAAATGAATTTTTGCCATATAAGAAAAAAAATCTAGAAAATTTTAAGTTTTATCAAATAGATCTAAATCAAGATATCGAAAAACTAGAAAAGATTTTAGATGAATTTGAACCTGAATATATCATTAATTTTGCAGCTCAAAGCGAAGTTGCGCCTAGTTGGGCAAATCCACACCATTGGTTTCAAACAAATGCAGTATCTATCACAAATCTTGCAAATACATTAAAAGATAAAAAATATTTAAAAAAATATGTACATATATCATCTCCTGAAGTTTATGGATCATGCGAGGGTTTTATTAAAGAAGATCATCCAATAAATCCATCAACTCCATATGCTGCATCTAAAGCTGCTGGAGATCTGTCTTTGTTTACTTTTTATAAAAACTTTAATTTTCCTCTCGTTATGGTAAGAGCTACCAATGTTTATGGCGCTTATCAACAACTATTTAAAATCATTCCAAGAACGATAATTTATATAAAACAAGGAAAAAAAATTCAGCTTCACGGTGGTGGCAAAGCTGTAAAATCTTATATCCATATAAGAGATGTCTCTCAAGGTGAGCTATCAATTATGGAAAAAGGAAATATTGGCAATATTTATCATTTATCTCCAGATCAAGGCATTGCTGTCAAAGATGTTGTAAAAAAAATCTGTGAATTAATGGATGTGAAATATGAAGATTTTGTCGAAATTGTAGAAGAAAGATTAGGGCAAGATAATGCTTATACAATAGATTCTTCAAAGGCAAAAAAAGAATTCAATTGGAAGGTCAATATTGATTTTGACAAAGGACTAAAACAGACTATTGATTGGGTCGAAGAATTTTATTCAATTATAAAAACTCACCCTTTAGAATATTTGCATAAAAAATAAAAAGGAACAATTTATGGGACAAGAAATTGATTTATTAGAAAATTATCCAAAAGCAAAAAGAGATATCAATGCTAGAAAAAATTTAAAGTCGGAAGAAGATCGAAAAATAGCAAGAGAATTTGGAAAAGATTTTTTCGATGGTGATAGAAAACACGGCTATGGTGGATTTTCATATTTTCCAAGATTTTGGCAGCCTGTAGTACCGACTTTTCAAAAGCAGTATGATTTAACTAAAGATTCTAAAGTATTAGATGTTGGAGCTGCTAAAGGCTTTATGTTATATGATTTCACCCAAAGTATTCCTGGTATCAAAGTTTCAGGTATAGATATTTCGTCGTATGCTGTTGAAAATTCTATTGAATCTATAAAACCTCATCTCAAAGTTGGTAATGCTATAGATTTACCATATGAAGATAACTCTTTTGATCTAGTCATCTCAATTAACACAGTTCATAACTTGGAAAAAGAAGATTTAGCCAAATCTCTTTTAGAAATTCAAAGAGTCTCTAAAAAAAATAGTTTTATAACTGTTGATGCTTATAGAAATGAAGAAGAAAAAGAGCTTATGTATGCCTGGAATTTAACTGCTAAAACTGTCATGCATGTTGATGAATGGAAAAAGTTTTTTGGTGATATAGGCTACACAGGCGATTACTATTGGTTCATGCCTTAAAAAATAAAAAATCAAAATAATTCAATAGGATTAAATTATGTTAACTAAAGCTGCCATATTATATGAAATTAACAAACCTCTAGTTATTGATACAATTAAACTACCTCCTTTAAAAGATTCTCAAGTATTAGTAAAAATAGCTTATAGTGGCATATGTCAAGGTCAGCTTTTAGAGATAAAAGGATTTAAAGGAGAAGATAAATATCTTCCACATTGCCTAGGTCATGAAGCTAGTGGAGTAGTTGTTGAAATAGGCAAAGGTGTCACAAAAGTTAAGGCTAATGACAAAGTAGCTCTAACTTGGATAAAAGGGGTCGGTCTTGATGGCTTTGGATGTGTATGTGAGTGCAGTGGCAAAAAAATCAATGCAGGTCCAATCTCAACTTTTTCTGAATACTCAATCATAAGTGAAAATAGACTATACAAAGTTAAATCAGATATATCTATGGAAGAGATTGCATTGCTTGGCTGCGCCATACCAACAGGACTTGGTTCTGTTTTAAATATTGCAAAACCTAAAAAAAATCAAAGCATTGCAGTATTCGGATGTGGTGGAATTGGTCTTTTAGCTATTCAAGGAGCTAAAATTTCAGGCTGCTCTTCAATAGTTGCGATAGACCTTTTTGATAATAAACTTCAAATAGCTAAAAAAATGGGAGCCACTCATACTATTAACGCTTCAAAATATTCAAAAGAGCATTTAACAGAACTAATTAAAACAGAGTTAGATTTTGCGATAGAATCATCTGGCAGTCCAAAAGCTATGCTTCATTCTTTAGAGTCTATCAGACCTAGAGGTGGAACTGCTGTAATTCTAGGCAATACGCATCATGAAGATGTAATTAAAATTAATCCCAAACATTTTAATTTAGGTAAAAGAATTTTAGGTTCTTGGGGAGGAGAGTGTATGCCAGATCAAGATTATCCTTTCTTTGAAAAACTAATAGAAGAAAAAAAATTAGATTTAACATTTTTGACTAATGATAAATATCATTTAGATGACATAAATCAAGCTATAAAAGATGTTGAAATGGGCAAAGCTACCAGGGCTTTGATCAGTTTTGAGTGAAAATCTATAAACTTTAAAGTGTAGCAAAATTGTTTAATTGAGATTTATTCGCTTCTTTATAATTTTGTAAAATTTTAAAAAAACACTCTTCATACGAAGTAAAATTAATTTTTATTGTTTTTTGTAATTTTTGATAATCAAGAGAGTTATATTTAGGATAGGGTTCAATAAAATCGAAATGTTCAATAGGCAGCTTTTGTATAAGTGAAAAATTAAAATTTAATGTTTTGACAAAAAAACAAGCAAATTTATACACACTAAGATATTGTTGACCTGAAATATGGAATATTCCTGAGCAATTATTATCAATTAGACTGAGTAGGATTTGTACAAGATCTAACACATAAATTGGAGCTATGACTACATTATCTGTCGCAGATATTTTTTGATTATTAATTAATTTATTAAACCAAGAAGTGCAAATAGTTTGATCGTTTATTTCAACTCCAAATACCTTTGTTAATCTGCAAATAAGATACTTTTGAAAATTTTTCTCGATGAAATTTTCTACTATTAATTTTTGCTTTCCATATTCTAATATTGGTGCTGGTTTTGTTTTTTCAGTTGGAAACATTGTTTTTCCATCATATACCATATTTGTTGATAGATAAATCGGAGTAATTCCCAATTGTTTCAAAAAAGATAACAATTTAATAGTTTGGAAAACATTTATAAAATAAGAGAGTTGATTATCACTTTTGCAAGTATTAATATTTGTTATGCCATGACACAATATTGCGTATTTAATATTTTTGAGATCACCAATTTTATCAAAGTTATTATCTTTGATATCCAAGTAAATTTGATCATTTGGTTCAATGGTATTTGAAGGATTATTATTAAAAGTTCCTGAAACATTGAATCCTGTTTTTTTTATTTCTTGATATAAGTTTTTTCCAATAAATCCTGATGAGCCAATTATAATAAAAATAAAATCATCCTTTTTATAAAAAATTTGATAACAGAATTTATCATTTTTGAATATTTTTTTTCTAGAAAAATGAAATCTTAAGAAGACAATCTCTTCAAACAACAATAAGATGAAATGAAATTATTTTCATCATATGTTTATTCAGAAGAATTGAAAATAAATTATTTCTTTTTATCGTTTTAATATGTTAAAATTTTACGACATGAAAATTAACCCACTCATATAGGCGTTTTATGATTTTTTTTTTCAAATTGTTATTATCAATATCATTCATAACATTGTATGCTCAAAATACAGATCCTATTGTTCAGAGAGCTAAAGATCATTTATTAACAAAGAGTCAAAAAAACATTCAATTACCTGATGCATCTGATAGATGGCAATATTTCATATCTAAGACAAGAGATGATATTTGTAATATGCATACTATAGATCATGTAATCAAAACTGCCCAATTAGGCACAGGCTTTGAGCATAGAGGAAATGCTGATCCTGCGCATCTTTTGAGCTTTGAAAATTTTTTGATTCATGAATTTCCTCATTTTGCAAAAGATATTCCATTAATTTCAGAGACGCCTGTTTCTTACCCAGGATCACTTTATTTATTAAATGGAAGATATGTAAGTAACATGTTGTATTATCATATGAGATATGTTCTACAATGTTTAACTTATACAAAACCAAAAAATATTTGTGAAATAGGAGGAGGATATGGGGGTGCTGCTAGGATTTGGATGAAAAATCCAATTCATAATCCTAATATCTATGTAATGATAGATTTTCCAGAAATGCTTTTTTTGGCAGAAGTTTTTTTAAAAGCTTCTCTCAGTGATGTAGATATTTTGCATATTAGTGATATTGAAAATATACAATTTGATAAAATTTCGAATAAAACTATTATTCTTTGTCCTATTGAATCTTTATCATTGTTAGATAACCAACCAATTGACCTTGTCATCAATACAGGATCACTGCAAGAAATGACAGAAGAGTATTGTAGTTTTTGGATGAATTGGCTGGATAATTCACAAGCAAAATATTTTTATTCACTAAATTATTTTGCAATGCCTATAAATTATTTTGGAGAGGGTGCTAATATTTATTCTCCAAATCTATCTAATCAATGGATAATGCTCCATAAAAAAGCGGATCCATTAAATATCTTTTATCAAACCCGTCATTGGGCTGATATATTTGCAAAAAGATCTTTAGACAAGATAAATACAAATGATTTAAGAGCGCAATATGATTCTTTACTGAAAAGCCCTTTAAATTATCAGACTTTTCTTGATTTGATGGATATTATTAGATTAACACAAGATCAAGAAATGATATGGAATTTAATTTCATATATAATGACAAAAAATCCTAATATGAGAGATCTTTCCAAAGAAGCTTTGATATCTTGTATTTTGAATTCAGCAGAAATTAATTATATCCCTAAGGAAACATATTATTTGATAGAACTTTTAAAAAAAATTGGGGATAAAGCTTTTTTATCAGATAAACATGAAATGTTAGAAGTTTATGAGAAAGAACTCAGGTATTTAATGGAAAACAATTTTTTAAAAAATAATCTTTTTTAAAACATTTTGCATGTAAGATAAGAATCTAAGAGGAATAATTGATGAAATGGTACTTTTTAACTGTTGTTTGGGGGGCTATGTAAAAACATTTATTGATGTTAATTTGCCTTTTCAATTAACGAGGGAAAATTTTCAATACATAAAGGATCTTGCCGAAGTTACTTATAAAATCTTTACACATGTTGAAGATGTTGATACAGTCAAAAATTCTGATTCAGTTAAACAATTATCTGAACTTGTAAATGTTCAAATAATAACCCAAGAATTTTAAAAAGATGTAAACAACCATGAAAAAATGAGTGAATTTCATCAAATAGGAATCGATGAAGCAAATAAAGAAGAAAAAGCAATAACATTTTTATTTCCGGATATTATAATGTCTAAAGATTTTAGGTCTATCTTATTCAATTATTTGCCAAGGGGATGTTCCTTATATCAAAAATATTTGGAAGTTAGGTAAGTATATTTAAAAAATTTTAAAAAAATAATTAAATATCAATTAAAGCAATTATTTTTTCAGTTTTATTTAATAAGTTCGTCTGCTTTATTTTGATAATCTGCATACATATTTAAAATTATTTCAATTCGTTCAATAAAATCTTCTGGTTTTAGATATTTTTTTGCAAAATCCTGTCCATTTTTTGCTATTTGTTTTGCTTTTGAATCATTTGATAAAGCCCAATTTATTTGCTCAATCAAGTTAGATAAATCGTGTTTAATAGGAATATAATGAACATATGGTTTTAAGCCTTTGAAATACCATGAAGAAACCTCAGAATCTGCTTTGAACACACAACAATCAGAAAATAATCTCCAAAAATACCCGCTACTTTGAATTCCATCTAGGGATATTTGATACTTGTAATTTGCATGATCTAGGAATGTTTTTCTCTTAATATCTACTGATAATGGAATATTAAGTTTTTTTAACATGTCCATATCTCTATTTTTAAACGGTTGGAAAGGTAATATTTCTGCATCTAATAAATTAGGAAATATTAAAGATAAATAATGTATGGCAATTCTTGGTGTTGCAATTTTTTCTTTATTATCATCTGTTTTAATTTTTATTTTCCAAGGTTTATCGGATAATATTCCCCTCCAAAAAAGCTTACTTATTTTTTTTTCCCAAGATGGACATTTTTCATTAACTGAACAAATTTCATTGTATTGATGATTCAATTGATATCCTACAAAAGGAACTCCTTCTTGAAATGAAATAGTATTTTTTGGTTTTTTTTGTATAATACCTATTAATATTGGAACATCCTTTAATTCTTCAGGATTAAAATTCACATCCCAAAAACAATACAAAAACAGAACATCTGGCAATTTCTTTTCTGAAGCAACAATATGTAACATATTAGCTGCAACCCAAGGATAACGACATGTATACAAAGCTTCGTGAAATGCTTCTTCAGGTATCATTTTTTTTTCATTAATAAAAATTTCATTATTTTTTATTTCAATTAAACAACATGAACAGGGAGACATTTTGTGTTTTACTTTGCTAGTATATGCTCGATAAATATTTTCTCTCGAATAGGAGCTTGAGGGAATAGAACTCATTTCTTTTTTAAGATTTTGTAAATCCCATTCAGCAATTTCTGAGAATAAAGAAAAAAAACTAACCGTAAAAAAAAGTGTTAAATATATTTTCATTTTGAATCTTACAACTTTAAATTTTTTAGTATGCTAAAATATTATAGTATAATTTTTTTTTGGTAAAGTATTTTTTAGTTTGCAACTGTCCCAAAAAATATAATTGATTGATCATTAAAAATAAATTACACTATTATTTAATAAGTTCGTCTGCTTTATTTTGATATTTTGCATACATATTCAAAATCATTTCAACTCGTTCAATAAAATTTTCTGGTTTTAGATATTTATTTGCAAAATCCTGTCCATTTTTTGCTATTTGTTTTGCTTTTGAATCATTTGATAAAGCCCAATTTATTTGCTCAATCAAATTAGATAAATCGTATTTAACAGGAATATAGTGAACATATGGTTTTAAGCCTTTGAAATACCATAAAGAAATCTCAGAATCTACTTTGAAAACACAACAATCGGAAAATAATCTCCAAAGATACCCGCTAGTTTGAATTCCATTTAAAGATATTTGATACTTATAATTTGCATGCTCTAGTAATGTTCTTCTCTTACTATCTTTTGAAAATGGAATATTAAGTTTTTTTAACATGTCCATATCTCTATTCTTAAACGGTTGGAAAGGTAATATTTCTGCATCTAATAAATTAGGAAATATTAAAGATAAATAATGTATAGCAATTCTAGGTGATGCATTTTTTTTTTTATTGTTATCTGTCTTAATTTTTATTTTCCAAAGTTCATCGGATAATATTCCCCTCCAAAAAAGCTTGCTTATTTTTTTTTCCCAAGGAGGACATTTTTTATTAACTGAACAAATTTCATTGTGTATTTCATATAATCCATTTCCTACAAAAGGCACTCCTTCTTGAAAGGTAATAGTATTTTTTGCTTTTTTTTGTTTAATACCGATTAATATTGGAACTTTTTTTAATTCTTTCGGATTAAACACATCCCAAAAACAATACAAAAATAGAACATCAGATAATTTCTTTTTTGAAGCAACAATATGTAACATATTAGCTGCAACCCAAGGATATTGACATGTATACATAGCTTTATAATAGGCTTCTTCAGATGTCGTTTTTTTTTCATTGATAAAAATTTCATTGTTTTTTATCTCAATTAAAGAACATGCATTGGGAGCTATTTTTTGTTTTACTTTTCTATTATATACTCTATAAATATTTTCTCTAGAATAGAAGCGTATAGGAATAGAGCTCATTTCTTTTTTAACATTTTGCAAATCCCATACAGCAATTTCTGAGGATAAAGAAAAATAACTAATCATAAAAAGAAATATATATTTTCATCGAAATACCGGCATGGAAACCCCTGTTTTTAAACATGGGGAGGAAATGCCGCTCCTTTTTTTTATAATTAAAAATGTTTTACTTTTTTCTAATAGTTTTAGCTTTTTATAGTTAGCACTATTATGGATGGGTACTCCATCAAGTGTTGCTATTTTAAAATAACCACTAGTTCTTCTACCAAAAACAAATGATTCTATATTATTGTATAGAATCTTATCAAATAATTCAAATCCAAAAACATTTCTTTTTGCAATATTACTTTTTCTTATTCCACCTTTTAAAATAGTACTTTTATGCAAAGAGCGATTATTTTTT
>JAAKFX010000064.1 GCA_011064865.1 Candidatus Anoxychlamydiales bacterium | reverse complement strand
ATGTAAGTGAAATTATTAAAAGAATAAAAACAAAAGATTTTAGCCTATTTTTTTTCATATTTGATCTCCAAAAATTTGAAGGCATATTATAAAAAAAATATTAGTAAAAATCAAATATCTAAAAAAATATTAATTTTTTTTTCAAATCTATTTCTACAAATCCTTTTATATGTAAAAATGTTAAAAAAAAGAGATTTTATTATGTTAGCTTTTTCTCCTATACTCAATGCTTATGTTCAATCCGATCTTTTCGGTAAATTTATCTTTTTTATGCTGTTTGTTTTATCCATTATCTCTTGGGTAATTTTACTTCATAAAATCTATATGGCAAAAAAATTGACAGCTTTAAATGCTATTTTTGAAAAACAAACTAAAAATAGTGAAAACCTGCTATCGATAAATATAACCTCCAATATCTCATATCCTTACCTAGATATATACAAAAGCTTAAAGGAAAAAACAGTTCAAATTCTGAATAAAAACCGCTTTTTTATAACTGATAATAAAAATGTTTATATGTCTACATCAGATATTGAGCTTTTAGATTCTCATTTAGATGTCCAAATTTTAAAACAAACAAAAAAATTAGAGAAAAATCTTTTCATCCTACCCACCGTTGTAACTCTAGGTCCATTTTTAGGTCTTTTGGGAACTGTTTGGGGAATTTTAATAACATTTAATACGCTTCAATCTCAGTCACTTTTAAACTCTAACGCTTCTATTTTATCGGGACTTTCTATGGCGCTCGCTACTACTGTAGTTGGCCTTATGGTCGCAATTCCCGCTCTAATAGCTTATAACTATTTGAAAAACTGGATAAAAAACTTTAGAAATGACATGACTCATTTCTCTCATGAGTTACTAACTACTTTAGAGATTCAATATAGACATGTAGATTTAAAATAGTATGAGAAAAAAAAAATACACAGATGATAACTCTTTAGATGAAAATCTAATAAATTTGACTCCCCTAATAGATGTTGTTTTTGTAGTTTTAATTTCATTTATATTGATCGCACCACTTTTAGAAATTGAGCACATTCAACTAGCCCAGAGCACTTTAAAAAGTGATAAAAATCTCTCTAAAAGTCCAATTATCTTAAAAGTCAATAAAGACAATTCTATTCTAATAAACAATAGATTGGTCTCTTTTTTAGAGCTCAAAGATATTTTAAAAGAGAAAAAAAGACAAAATCCAAATCAAATACCACAGTTATATCATGATAAAAATGCAACATTTGGAACTTATCAATCGATAAAAAATCTAGTAGAGATCGCTGGGTTTGAGACATTAGATGTCATATTGCAGCCTGAATAAAAACTATGGAAAAAGATTCAAATATTTTTAAAATTAGTAAAAAGACTATAAAAAGAGTTATTATTTTTCATATTGTAATAATTATAGCTATTGCAATTCCTTATAAATCTTTTAAAAAAGAGAAAAAAAATAATTTAACAGTAAATAATATAACTGTTCAACGTGAGATAAAACCAAAAGTAGTTCAAAGAGTTCCATTAAAAAAACAAGTAGTTCAAAAAGCCCAAAACCCTGTTTTAAAACAAGCAAACAATAAAGCATCCGCGGCAAAAAATCATTTACTAAATAAATTAGAAAATCAAATTCAAAATTTGGATAAACCAAAGACAAATATTACTAAAAAAAATGATCTTTTAGTTCCTAAAAATATAAAAAGTATAGATATCGACAAAAAAATTATAAATGAAAACACAAAAAATGTTTCAAATTATAAACAGCTTTTATTAGATGAGCTTCAATCAAATTTAAAACTTTTAGAATATGGAGATGTGAAAGTATCTTTTGTTATTCATCCAACAGGAGACATTACAGATATTGTTATTTTAGATTCTAAAAGTGAGATAAATCAAAAGTATTTAAAAAATAACTTAGCTCAGCTACAATTTAAAAATGTAAATAAAATGTTTTTAGAAAAACAAAAATTTATTGTGATATTCAAAAATGAGTAACTTAAAAAAAATCTATATCTATCTTGTTTTTATAAGTAGTATATTGAGCTCAATTTATGCAGATGAAGAGCTTGAAGTTACTCTATCAACAAAAAATTCTCTAGCGCCACTGTATTTATCCAAAGTTTTTAATGAAAAAGCTGATTTAGAAGATACTTATTTAGCAAAGCTTTTTTCAGTTTTGAAATTTGATTTAAACTATAATGGTTTTACAAACGTTATCCCGTCTGAGTATCAAAAAGATTTTAAAATATCACATTTTGATTTTGAAGTTGCCTTTGATTCTGCTTTTTGGCAAAAACAAAAAATTGCATATTTAATTAAAAGCGAAGTTAGTAAAAAAACTCTTAAAGCCTATATATATAACGTAAATACTAATCTTTTAAAAATCTTATCTATAGATCTTGTCGGAAACATCAATGAAGATCGTCAAAAGATACATGTGCTTTGCGACAATATTCAAGAAATGCTTTTTTTCGTTAAAGGCATTGCTAGCTCAAAAATAATATATACAGTTAGATCAAAAATAATATATACAGTTAGATCAAAAAATGAAGATGGTAAGAAATTAAAATGGCAATCTGAAATTTGGAGTTGCGATAGCGATGGAGAAAATGCAAAAAGATTAACTCATCAACATAGCTATTTTGTTCACCCAATTTTTTTACCTAAAAGCAATAATAAACAATATCTCTATATCTCATATAAAAATGGACAGCCTAAAATTTATTTAAGCTCAACTTTCAATGAAAATGATAATGCAGCTTTAGTAAATCTTAGAGGCAATCAACTTCTCCCTTCAATTTCTCTAAACGGTGAAAAGCTAGCTTTTATAAGCGATGCTGCAGGAAATCCCGATCTTTTTTTGCAATATTTTGATGAAAATACAAAAGCTATTGGAAAACCCATTCAACTTATTTCATATCCAAGAGCTACTACAGCATCTCCATGTTTTTCTCCTGATAGTGAAAAGCTTGCCTTTGTATCAGATAAAGATGGCCCAGTTAGAATATATGTAATAAATATTCCTGAGTCTCACTATGATAGAAAAAGACCTATAGCGCATTTAATAACAAAAAAAAATAGAGAAAATGTAACACCTTCTTGGTCAAAAGATGGCAAGAAATTGGCATATAGTGCTAAAGTCAATAATATTAGGCAGATTTGGATTTATGACTTTGAAACCGATCAAGAGTGGCAACTAACAAATGGGGCAAAAAATAAGGAAAATCCTATCTGGGCCAATGATAGTATACATCTGGTTTATAATACTGAAGACAACGATGAATCGGAGTTATATTTAACAAATATAAACCAAAAACAGAGCGTAAAAATTACAAAAAATGAAGGAAGAAAAAGATTTCCTTCTTTTGAACCATAACGGGGCAAAATAAAAAGGGGCAAGTATGAAAAAGTTAGTAACTTTATTTTGCATTTTAACATTTTTTATTTTTACAAGTTGCGAAAAATCATCACCTACTTGGGAAAATGTTAAAACTGCAGGCCGATACCTACAAAAAGGGATAGATTCTCTTTGGGGAAAGGACTATAATTCTTATTGGGTACAGAATGAAGATGATTTTATTGGTCCCGATAATAGTGATTTTATTCCTTTAAATGAACAAGATTTAAAAAGTGGATTTTCTCAAACCGATAGAAATTATGCACAGCCGAAAGACTCTTTTGGTGAAAGTGGGATGCCAAGTTTTGATCAATTTAAAAACCCTCTACATTTAAGCTCTATTTTTCAAAAAGTACATTTTCAAACGGATGATCATGTTTTAAGAGAAAAAGAAGATCTAATCACAATTCAAAAAATTGCAAATTATATGAAAAACAATCCTAATGTTTATTTGCTTGTAGCAGGCAATTGTGATGAAAGAGCATCTGCAGCATACAATATGGCACTTGGAACAAAAAGAGCAAATCACTTAAGAGTACTATTTATAAAACATGGGATAGATTTCAATAGAATCTATACAGTTTCCTATGGAAGAGAAAAACCAATAGCTTTAGGACATACTCTTCAAGACTGGAAATTAAATAGACGCGGTGAATTTAAAATATTTGAGAAATAAAAATAATTTTTTATGAAAAAAACTATAATATATCTATCTATATGCTCATTAGCATTATGTATTACGTCTTGCTCTCCGATGAAATCTTCTCCAAAAGAAGAAAAGCATCAAATGGAGCTAACTCTACATGAGGTTCAAACAAATCTCGATGATTTAAGACATGATTTAAATTGTTTTCATACAGAAGTCCAAATTATTGATGGAAAGATAAAACATCAAGAAGATGCGACTCAGAACTTAAAGCAACAACATGTAGAAAAGCTCCAACATAAACTTGACACTCACACAAAACAAATAAGCACTTTAGACAATAAATTATCACAATTTGAAACAAAGTATTCAAATTCCTCTTCAAACATTTCTACTTTATCAAATCATGCAAATGAGACAACTTTAGCTCTTTCTCAACATAAAGACAAAATCAAAGAACTTGAAAACATAATAATCAGACAAAATCAAAGATTGGACGATATTGCTAAAATAAAGACTACTCTGCAAGATATTGTAAAAACAATAAAATCTGATAGCTCAAATTTTATTGTCTACAGAGTAAAAGCTAAAGATTCTTTAGAAAAAATTGCTAAAGCAAACAATGTTACAATAGACTCTATTAAGCAGATAAATAATCTAGAAAATGATTTGATCGTGATCGGTCAAAAGCTAAAAATACCTAAATAAAAAAGAGTTTTTTCAAATTATTTTTTACTATATAAAAATATTTTTAAAAATTTTAGTTCTCTTTATTTGCATCTAACTATCAAGTTATTATTTCAATGATTACTTAATTAACTTTAACTAACGTAATTACATTGACTTTTAATATAATTAAACTATATAATATACATATTATAGATAGTTAATATTGTAATAAAAGATAATCAAGGAAATAAACAACAATGACAACCAGCTCATCATCAGCTACTTCCGTCAAAAGATTTGATAGCTTTAATCTAGCTGTCAAGTTAACGGATGCTCATGAGATTAAAAATCTAGGATTAGATGGGATTCAATTAATTTCAAAAGGCGATATTGTTCAAGAAACACTATCTAAACACTCATTAGATAAAAGCTCTGTGATGATTCTTAAAAGAGATTTAGAAGAAAAAATTTTCCAATCAGATGATGCTTTTGAGACACATAAAAAACTAGAAATTCAATCTACAGATGCTGATTTGAAATTACATATTACAGAGAAAAAAATTATAAAAGAACCAATAGTTACAGAAGAGCCAATAGAATCATCTAAGATGGAGCCGTCTAAGACAGTTCAATCTAAAAACGAACCTGCAACAAGCAACTATCCTATTTTAGGAACAATTGTCTCTTATTTAAGCTCAATTGCATCATATGTCCCCTCATTATTTAGTAAAAATGATGCTTTAAAATCTACTACTGAAGATACAGAAGATAAACCTAAAACCAGAACAGTTGTTAAGTTAGTAGATAGAAAAGTTTTTAATGAATCTATTAAAGATATTGATGAAGTTTCAGCAAAAAAAATCATAGATATAAAAGAAGTATATTCTGATGCATGTAATTTAAATAATGTATTTAATAAAGTTGCAAATCACAATGTTAAACAACTTAAAATAAAACCAGAGACAAACTCAAAAATCACAAAACTATTGCTTATTAGTTTAGTTGCAGGAGCTTTAGCTGGTACAATAGGTCTTGGAGCAATACTGCCACATTTTGGCATTATCTCATCTAGTTTAGGAATTGTAGGACTCCCACTTCCGGCTACTATTACATGTTTAGCTTTGGGAGCAATTTCTGTTGTCTCATATGTTAGTCTTAGAATAGCTGCTAAAAAAAATGAAACTGCAAAAAAATATTTAGAAGATATTCATTTAACAAAAAGCAACTGGTTTTTAGAAAGTAACATAAACGATACAACTAGTAGTATTTTACTTATTTTAATGACTCTAACATTTATTCATTCTCCATGGCTTACTACTTTAAAAGGGTGTTTAGCATATCCAACAGGAATACTTTTAATTGCATCTGGAGCATATCAATTAGGTGAATCTTTAAAAGCCTTAGCTAATGCTAAATCTATTGGGGATAAAAAAGAGATTTTAAAATCTGCATTAAACACTTTATCTTCTTTAGCTGTAATAGCAATGGGTATATTTACAACGGTTGGAATGATTAATTCTCCTATTAATATTGCTACGACATGTATTTTCGGAGCTTTAGTAGTTAGCGTTGCTGGTATGAATTTAAAAAGTTCGATTAACAAATTAAAAGAAATAAAAGATATCAAAGCTGATGATGCTGAAAAGATCTATGAATTTTTAGATAAAAATCTATCATTATCAATGGATGATCTTACTAAATTGAAAGATCAAGTAAATAATATGAGTTTAACAGATATCGTAAAATGGATTGAAAAAAACTCTAAAAACTGGGATGAAAAACAGAAAAAAGCTTACACAGAACTGTTAAAAAAATTAAGTAGTGAAGAGATAAAAGAAAATGAGGCTCAAATAGAAGAAGTTAAAAAGATGATTTTCAATGAAGAGATGAAAAATGCTATTGAGACAAAAATTCAATCTTTAGGATCTTTAATAACTAAAGAAACTCTTCAACAAACACTTGAAATTATGCAAGAGTATAAAATTGGCAAAACGAATGAAAAAGATATAAAAGAGCTGCAAGATAAGATGATAGATCTATTTAAAACAATTAAAAGCCAGACAACTACAAAATCGATTGCAGAAATTGTTAAGTTTTTTGTGCTTTATATTCCGTTTATGATAGTTCCATTTCTACCATCGATCATTCCATCTTTTAACTTAAAAATTTATGACGTTTTAATGGCTATGCTCCAAACTGCAAATATAGCAGTAAATATAACTCCTAGATTTAGAAATATTCCTCCAACTGATAGAAAAGAAAATTTAGATATCAATAATGATGCAGTAATTAATAGAGATTACTTTGAAATGAAAGCTATGCTTAATCAAACCGATGTAAAAACCGGTATAGTCGCAGAAAAAGCTATAGCATAATAAAATAAAAAACACTTTTTTTCTAAAATTCCCCCTCTATAAAAAGTCCAAATAAAGAAAAAAAATTGCATTTAAAAATTTTTTTCTTTTTTTTTAAAAACATAGAATTTATTCTATATATTGTGGTGGTCAACTAGCTTTGAGGGTAACATGAGTCAAAAAAAACGTATTATTTTAATAGAAGATGAAGAGACAGCAGCCGCACTTATCAAACTGCAAGCTGAAAATATGGGATATCAACTACATGTTGAAGTTGATGGAATAAATGGTTTTAGAGCAATAGAGAGGGAAAAACCCGATCTTGTTATACTAGATATCATGCTACCTGGTTTAAATGGTTTTGATATTGTAAGAAAGATAAAAAATCAAGCAGATCTAAAAAAAATACAAGTTATAGTTTTATCTGAAAAAAAAGAAGAGCTAGATATAGTTTTAGCACTAGAGTTAGGTGCTGATGACTACATTACAAAACCTTTTTCAGTAAAAATATTATTTTCAAAAATAAAAGCAATATTGAGAAGAAAAAAAGAAAATTCAAAATCTGCAAAAAATATAATTTTTGCTGATTTTACTTTAGAAGTTGATAAATATATTTTAAGAAAAGGTGTAAAAGAGATTCCTCTAACTTTATCTGAGTTTGGAATTTTAAAAAGACTTCTAACTCAAAAAAATCAAGTTTTATCTCGTTCACAACTACTCGATGATATCAATAATGATGATGCATTTATTGTTGATAGAAACATCGATGTTCATATAGCTTCTCTTCGAAAAAAATTAGGTAATCACTCTTTAATAGAAACTGTTAGAGGAATTGGTTACAGATATAAAGAAACACTCACTTTAAACTAGACATTTTAATTAATTAGTATTATTGATTAATTTTAGATATATATATAATTATTGATCTAAAATGATCTTTTATAAGTTTTGGAGGAGAGAAGATATGAAAAAAATATATCTCATAATATGTTTTTTGGGATTTGTACTAGTTGGTTGTGAGAGTAAAACGGGAACAGGAGCGGCTGTGGGAGCTGGCGTTGGAGCCGGAGTTGGATATGCTATATCTGGTGGAACAGGAGCTATTGTTGGAGGTGCTGTAGGAGCAGCTTCTGGCGCTGCTATTGGAGCAACACTCGATGAGCAAGATAGAAAAATCATGGAAAAAACATCACCTAGAACAGTAGACAGAATGGATAGAAAAGAGCCTTTAACAATTAATGATGTAATTAAGCTCTCTCAAGGTGGAGTTAATGATGATACTATAATTCAATACATTAAAGAGACGAGAACTACTTATAACTTATCTCAAGCACAAGTTAATAGACTTCAAGAAGCTGGCGTTTCACAAAGAGTTGTTAATTACATGATTGATACCGGTAAATAATTTATTTTAGCTCTCAGCATTTTTTAAAGTTAAAGAGTTTTTATCTTTTCAAAATTTCATTTTTTTGTCAGCATAGAGATATAACAATGCAGAAGGGTATCGAATGAAAACAAGTGATCAAACCTATCGCTTTAATCAAGTGTTTTTTCAAAAAAAAGCACATAAAAACTATCAAGAGACAACAAAAAGTTTAAAAAAAATAGTTAATTTTTTTCTTATTTTTAATGTAAGTTTCTTTTTACTTTTTTTTCTTCAAATCATCTCTTTTGCTATTTTGTTTTCTCTTCTCAATCCATCAGCTGTATTAGCGGTATTATTAGCTAGTATGTTTTTAACAAGTTTTACCTATTTTGTACTGCTTTATTATTTTTCTGTTTCATAACACTTTCCTTTCATGTATGTAGAGTTCTAATCAGCTCCGTAAAGCTAATCTGTTTTTTCATACTTTCTGATACCTCTTCACCGTCGAGAATTTGAGCGATAATTCGTCGCTTTTTTTCAATCAAATCCCAGACTTTTTCGTCAATTGAGTCGCGAGCAAGGAGGTAATATGCGGTAATTGAATCCGCTGTTAGTGTAGCAAATTCACGCAATGAGCCCTGTGAGCCCTGGGTAAATGAAGTAAGTGATATTCCCAGAACAAAAATTAAAAGAAGAA
>JAAKFX010000063.1 GCA_011064865.1 Candidatus Anoxychlamydiales bacterium | reverse complement strand
ATATTAGTTCTTTTCAAAACATTTACTTAGCTACGATCATAAAAATTGACTCAAACCCTTCAATAGCTCCAAATCTGCCTAAAAAACAAGGCAGCGTTATGTTTTTGAAAACTAGCAGCTTAATCGATTTTGAGAGTATCTTTTCTAACGATCAAAAGTTTTTATTAATTTGCTATGGCGATATGAAAACTATATATGTACACAATAAAAAAGATCCAAACTTAGATTTTTTAAAGCAATTTGGATATAACTTTTCAGATACCTTGAAGGATAAATTCCATCCCCTTGTTTTTTAACATCTTATACATTTGTTACATTAAAACCTTAAAATAAAGATAATAAAAAGTTTTAAAAATTGTAGAAAAATGGTAACGAATAAAAATAAGAAGTAGTAATATTTTAATACTATTTATTACCCATTTTTTTGATATGAACCAAAAATTTAAATTATTAAATCCTTTAATAGCGCCACTTTTAAGTCTCGGCTTTGTAGTTTTTAGCTCAACGCCTTTTTTAACATTTATTAGCTTAAAACTTCAAATAGAAGGCTTTACAGAAACCATTATCGGTATTGTGCAATCATCTTTTTATTTGGGTTTTTTAGTTGGCTCACTGAAAGCTGAAAAAATTATTGTCAGAGTAGGTTATATTCGATCTTTTGTCTGTTTTTCTGCTATTTTTGGAGCAACAGTTTTAATCCAAGGAATGTATATAAATCCTATTTTATGGATTGTTATGCGAATAATAGCTGGTGTTAGCATAGCAGGTTTATATGTCATAATAGAGAGTTGGTTACTTACTGGAAGCTCTGTTAAAACCAGAGGTAGAATCTTATCACTTTATATGATTGCGTTGTATGGTTCTCAATCTTTTTCACAAATGCTTATCCAAGTGATAAATTTGGAAACAATAGTCCCTTTTTTACTTTTTGGAATAATGTGTTTTCTATCGATTATCCCAGTTTCTATAAACTATAGTAAAACTCCGGAGATCAGCTCAGAGATTATGAAAAAAAGCTTCAAAGAGATTTATAAAGCATCGCCACTTAGTTTTTGGGGAGCTTTAGTCTCAGGTATTATTTTAAGCGCTATCTACAGCTTTTTACCAATTTTCGCGCAATCAAAAGGTATTCCCGTCTCTTATTTGATGATGATTACAATCGCTGGTGGCTTTTTACTTCAATGGCCAATTGGCCTTATCTCAGATATTTTAGATAGAAGAAAAGTTTTAATCGCTACTAGTTGTTTAGCTATTGTGCCAGCTCTTTTAATGATATTTTTCTCTTACAATACCCTGCTCGCTTATTTTTTATGTTTTCTTCTCGGTGGATTTTCTTTTGTAATCTATCCAATTAGCATCTCTCAAGCTTGTGATAGATTCGATGCTATATATATTCCAGTTGTTGTTGGAATAATGGCTATGACCTATGGTATCGGTGCAATTGTAGGTCCTTTTGTAGCCTCTCTTTTCATGGAATGGAATGTCGCCGCTCTGTTTCTTTTTATCGCAGCCGCCGCTCTTTCATTAACACTTTTAGGTATCTACTTCAGACTCAAATACCCAAAAATCACCCCAAAAGAAGAGAAAAGCGAATTTATGCCAATTTCAGCTTCAGCACCTATTGGCACAGATATAGCATCTAAAACAATAGAACTAAACAAAGAGCTTCATGAATCAGAGCATTTAGAGAATAATAACAATACTGAAGAGACTACAACCGATACATCTAATACTGCGGACGAAAATAATGAGAAGTTAAATTCAAAATAAATCTTTTTAAATTATTTTTTTTATATAAAAAATTTCAAAAGCAATTTTCTTGAGAATTACTCTAATAATCGTTATAATTTATCCGTTTTGCAGAAGGTTTTATGGCAATAGATTGTGCTAAAATCAAAAAATATTTATTACGTTAACAAGAGAAAAAAAAATGTTTGAAGAGTTTGCAGAAGCCACAGCTGAAAAAACTAAAGAATTATTAAAAGAGAATTTTTTTGTTGAAAAGCTATATGGCTCTAATTGGGGTCAAATTCTAAAAATGACAAAAGTGTTATATGAAGGGAAGTCAAAATTTCAAAAGATAATAATTTTTGAAAATCCTATTTTTGGAAAAGTTTTAGCACTAGATGATGTTTTGCAGACTAGTGAAAACGATGAATTTATCTACCATGAGATGCTAACGCATACTCCTATTTTAGCTCATGGAAACGTAAAAAAGGTGCTTATAATCGGTGGCGGCGATGGAGGAATGCTAAGAGAAGCTCTACGTCATAAAAGTATTGAAAGAGCTGTTATGGTTGAGATTGATGGCGATGTAGTTGAGGCTTGTAAAAAGCACATGCCAAATCTTCCAAAAAATGCTTATGAAGATCCAAGAGCTGAAGTTATTATTGGAGATGGCATAGATTATGTAAAAAATACAGATGAGAAGTTTGATGTGATTATCGTGGATTCTACAGATCCTATAGGCCCTGGAATGATTTTATTTACTAAAGAGTTTTACTCTTATTGCAAAAACGCTTTAAACAATGATGGAATTATCGTTACTCAAAATGGAGTTCCTTTTTCACAAGCAGATGAGCTTGTTCAAACCTATAAAAACAGAAAATGCTATTTTAAAGATAATCGTTTTTATATAGCGCCTGTTTTTGGATATGTTGGTGGTTTTATGGCATTTGGTTGGGCAACTGATAATGAAAAAGCTATTGATGTATCACTTGAAAAGTTAAAAAATGATCTTTCAAACATTGAAGGCGTAATGAGATATTACACACCAGAGGTACATAAAAGCAGTTTTTGTCTTCCGATGTATATTCAAAATAAACTGAAACTTTAAAATTCTATTCAAATTAATTTTCAAATAGATATACTCCGATTTAGAGGAGTATATCTATGAAAAAGATAATTACCGATACTATTGCAACTATAATATTATTGATTGTTGCTCATGTTCTGATGGTAACTATCCATGAATTTACTCATAGTATTATCGCTTGGGCCTATGGATTTAAAGCATCTCCATTTCATCTACATTTTGCAGATTTTACGCTATTTGTAAGAGATGATCAAACTGACTATCAGGCAATGATAGAGCAAAATAGAAATGTACTAGCTGCGATAACAGCGATTACTCCAAATCTATTAAATGCCTGTTTTTATGTAATATGCGCAATTTTTTGTAGCTCCAAAAAAGTTCAAAACCAAAAATATCTATATTACTTTTTATTTTGGTTCATGATTGTAAATATAGGACAAGTCTATAGCTATATTTTATGGAGAACATTTGAAACTCACGGTGATATTTCGATATTTTTAGAAGATCTAAATATATCACCATACTGGGTGTTTATACCTGGAATTTTATTTATTTTCTATAGTGTCTACAATATTTTAAAACATCAAGTGATAAGAGCATATAGAGTTATGAAATTTTCACATATATGGTCACAAGCTATATTTCTATTTTTAGTTTTGATAATCCTCTTTGGATATTTTGGAGGCTTAATCTACAATATTATTAGTAAAAAGTACTTTTATTTGATCTATCCTATTTTAATGATAATTTTGTTTTATCTAATCTGTTTTCCGAAAAATCGATGGGTTCAAAATAGATACCATCAAAATGGCGAATAAATTATTCATTAATTATTTTTTCAGCTACAAAATTCATTAAAGCTTTTGAAATTATTTGTTTTTTATTTTTATCTATTTTCTGAAAGGTTTCTCCTTTTGCTCTCCATAAAAGTTTTTCAACTCTAGTTTTTGTTTTTTCATCTAAATTATTGTAAAGATTTTTGGCTTTTTCAAAATCTGAATACATAAACATTTTAGCAATCCAGACTAAGTCGAGCATTTCATCTATTTTATCGATTAAAACTTTAGCTTTTTTAGGATTGATATCTTTTAGTTCGGTTGCATATAAAATAAGTCTATGTGCATAGCTATTTTTATTCTCATCTAGCTCCTCTATTATTGGAAAGTCAAATCTAAAATGCAGATCTATTAGTTTTCTTTTTACCTTTTCAATTATTGGATTTATTACAGATGCGTTATATGGTTTTTTCTTTTCTACATTTTTTAACTCCTCATCTAAAGAAGATAAAATTATTTCAATATCTTCAGGCATTAAATCAAAAAAGTTCAAAGCCAAATAATCTTCTTTAAATGAAATCTGATGAATATCTTTTAAAATATCATCATCATCTAAATGTCTTTGATTTTCAATTTGTTCAATTTCTGAAAAATAATCTTTTACGCTATTAGAGATATTAATAGCAGCATCTTTTGTAAAAATATTTTTAGATTTTTCACTAATTTTGTTTGATCTTTGTAAGATTTCATCTAAAAGATCTGAAAATGATAAAATATCTTTTCTACTTAAATTTTTTTCATTTTCTAAGTAATTTTTAATCTGATTCAGATTTGCTGTAAGATTGGATATTCTTGAAATTACTTTTTTACTACTCATAAAACCTCGTATTATATTTTTATTAAATTGGGTTTTAAGACTTGGGTAAAATAACTAGTTATTAAAATCACAAGTAATTAAAAAAACTACTTTATAGTTAATTTCACTCTTTTCCCCTATTAGTATTATACTAAAAAAAAGTATTTTTGTCAAGTTAACTTTGTTAACAGTTAATTTAAAAAATACTAAAAATAATTTTAATTAATTTTATAAATAGTTATATTTTAATTAAATAAGATCTTCTATAAATATTTTTTTTTAAATGTCTATGCGCAGAGCTACAACAAGTCCATTGAATGTTAAATCTGAGCGAGATACTGTATCATTAGCTGTAGGATCTGTATCGAAGAATCTTCTAAGTTGATTCATAGACCACCACTGCTGCAATTCATAGCCTACTTCTAATGTTGCTATTGTTTTATTATTAAACATTCGAGACCATGTAAACCCTAAACCTATTTTAGCATTTGGCATGACTTTATAAAAACTATCGCTCAGATTATAATTATAAATTGTTAAAGTAGTAGCTATTTGAGAAATATCGAATTTAGAAAAAAGCAAAGCATATAAAATGTTTGCATAAAGGGTAAAATTTTTACCTAATAAAAACTCAGCATCATAACCAGCTTCCAGACCAACTCCCCAAAAATCATTTTTATTAAAAACATTATGTTTTCTGTTAATCGTATAATATCTCAAATGATAATCTTGATCTACCCAAGCAGCTTGAATACCTAATTTTGGATTAGAAGTATAATATCTACTTACATGATATGGTTTTGAGATATTTAAATCTAATGTGTTGAAATCTCCAGATATTCTAGAAGATGCTCCTGTTAAAGAGCCTGTTTCAGGAGGCAAAAATAATCCTAAAAGATCTGATACTGGATCTGCAAAACTATTATCTTTAAATCTTATATATGTCCATTCTATATTTACATGAACTAGTTCTCTTTCATAATTAAAGTTAACTCTAAAACCTGGATTCAATTCCAATCTTTGTTTTTCGTTAACTATTTGATTTACATTAATTGCATATTCTAGTCCTTCTTCATAAAAAGCCATCCATAAAAAACTGCCTGATACAGAAAGGTTTTTAGGACACATTAAAGATATATCTTTTGGATAAGAAAATGCAAAAGGACCTGGCTCTATTTGCTCGCAACAAACATCTTTTGATGCACATGGACTTTTTTCAATTGAAAAAGTATGAGTAAAAAAAATTGATAAAAAACTAAATACAAAAATAAAATATTTCACAAAATTTACTGTTGTTTTTCTTTTTTTTAAATATACACATATTTATTTATTTATCTATATATATTTTGTTCAAAATATCTCAACCTCTTACCTTAAAAACAAAAAACTTTTGTTCAAAATATCTCAACCTCTTACCTTAAAAACAAAAAACTTTTGTTCAAAATATCTCAACCTCTTACCTTAAAAACAAAAAACTTTTGTTTAAACTATCTCATTTCATCAATTCTGAATATTTATATTTTGTATAGGAAAAAAAGTTTTAAATCCATTAGCTGTTTGAATACGACCACTACTCCACACAGGATATACATGTCTACCTGTACTATCTGTTATTATTTGAGGTACTAGCCCAGAAGCTACTAGATCTGGAGTACCGGCTGGCGTCGTTATTGGATTTGTCCAATTTAGACCAAAATCTGTTGAAATTGCTACTTGAATTTTTCCTGTATTCAATCGCCATATAGCATATATATATCTACCGGAACTATCTGTTTTTATATGAGCATTGGTCCCAGAAGAAGCTGCAAGATCAGGTGTGCCAGCTGGTGTCGTTGTCGGATTTATCCAAGTTACTCCAAAATCGGAGGAAATAGCCACTTGAACTGTTCCTCCCCATATCGCATACACATATCTACCTGTACTATCTGTTGTTATTTGAGGGAATTGGCTTCCTGAACTTACCAAATCGGGACGGCTAGTCCACGTTACTCCAAAATCAGATGAAATTGACACTTGAACTTTTCCAGTACCAGAATCATACCACACAGCATATACATATCTACCTGTACTATCTGTTGTTATTTGAGGTGCTACCCCAGCAGCTGCTAGATCAGGCCGGCTTGTCCAAGTTACGCCAAAATCTGATGAAATTGACACTTGAACTACTCCAGTACCCAAAAAATCATCCCACACAGCATAAACATATTTACCTGTATTATCTGTTATTATTTGAGTATTACTCCCAGCAGCTGCTAGATCAGGCCGGCTTGTCCAAGTTCGACCAAAATCGGATGAAATTGCCAATTGAACAGCTCCTCCAGCGGGAACATTCCATATAGCATAGACATATCTACCTGTACTATCTATTGTTATTTGAGGATCCTGTCCATTAGCTGATAGATCAGGTGTACCAGCTGGCGTAGTTATTGGATCTGTCCAGGTTACTCCAAAGTCTGAGGAAATTGCCACTTGAATATCTATCCCCTTATGCCATATAGCATATACATATCTACCAGAACTATCTGTTGTTATTTGAGCGGAGCTTCCCGAAGTTGCTAGATCAGGTGTACCGGCTGGCGTCGTTGTTGGATCTGTCCAAGTTACGCCAAAATCTGATGAAATTGCCACTTGAATAGCAGGCGCGAAATTCCATATAGCATATACATATCTACCTGAGTTATTAGGTGTTACTTGTGGGTCCGCTCCCGAAGTAGTTGATAGATCAGGAGTGCCTCCTGGCGTCGTTGTTGGATCAGTAAAATTAACATTTAGAGCAAAAATGGAAGCATTTAAAAATAATGCTAAAAAAAATATAACACAACTTTTTAAGATTTTGGACATATAACCCCTTCTGGATAACATAAAACTCAGGGATTATATATTATTATTTTTTTTAATCAATAATTATTAAAGAAAAGAAAAGTAGCTAAAATGTGTTTTCCTCCCTTGCGCGAAAAGATGAGCTCTAAATTTGTAAAACTTTATATGTTTTAATTAAATAAGCTTTTTAACAATTGCCTCTACAGTAAAACCAAACTCTTCTTTTAACTTATACATAGGAGCTGATTTTCCAAAACTATTTACACTAATTGAGATGCCATTAGAGCCGATATATTTATGCCATCCCATATCAATAGCAGCTTCTATTGCAACTTTTATACCTACGTTTGGTAGAAGAATTTTATCTTTATACTCTTTAGATTGTTTATCAAAAAGCTCAAAAGATGGAAAAGAGACAACTCTTACATCTTTATTTAATTCTTCTAATTTTTTAGCAACATCGAGAGCTAAAGATAGCTCTGATCCTGTTGCAAAAAGTATAAAATCTGGCTTTGATTTTTCTTTTTTTACAATATAAGCACCTTTTGATAGGCCATCTTCGAAAGAGAGATTAGTCTCTTTTAAAGTTGGCAAATCTTGTCTAGATAAAATTAAAGCTGTTGGACCTTTATATTTTAAAGCTGCTAGCCATGCTATCTTAACTTCGTTGCTATCAGCTGGCCTTATAACTTGAAGGTTTGGTATAGCTCTGAGTGTTGCTATTTGTTCTACAGCTTGATGCGTTGGACCATCTTCTCCTAAAAATATAGAATCGTGGGTAAATTGATAAATAACTTTGAGATTGGATAAAGCAGCTAGCCTTATTGCATTTCTCATATAATCTGAAAACACTAAAAACGTGCCGCAAACTGGAATGAAAGTATCTACTAAAGACAGACCATTTGAAATAGTTCCCATGGCAAATTCGCGAACGCCAAACTTAAAGTTTCTGCCTTTAAAGTTTGAAAAGGTGATCTGCTCAAAATTGTTTAAATAGGTTTTATCAGAAGATGAAAGATCAGCAGAGCCTGAATAGATAAAAGGTAAAATAGATGCTAGATAATTCAATACTTTTGAAGAGGATCCTCTAGAAGCTATTGGTGTTTTTATCTCTAAATTTTTTAATGTTTTTTCAATATCTACAGGAAGAGTTTTATTTTGCATTATTTTAAACTCTTCAAAAAGTTTTGGATTTTTCTCAGCCCAAGAAGAAAAGTTTTTATTCCACTCATCCTCTAAAATTTTTTGATTTTTTTGTTTGTCTTCAAAAAAGCTATAAACATCTTTTGGAACAAAAAAAGCCTCATCCGGTAGATTCAAAGCTTTTTTCGTAGCTTTTAGCTCTTCACTCCCAAGTGGGGCACCATGCACTTTGTGAGAGCCTGCCATATGCGGAGAGCCTTTACCAATTATTGTATTTGCAACAATTAAAACAGGCTTTGTCTGTTTTTTTTCTATCTCTTTAAATGTTGCATCTATAGCGTCTAAATCATGGCCATCTATTTCAAAAACATCAAAACCATAAGCTCTATATCTTGCTTTGACATCTTCAGAAGTGCTCTCAGATAAAGGTCCATCTAATGATATTTTATTAGCGTCATAAATCAGAACAAAATTATCTAATCTTAAATGAGCAGCTATTGAAGATGCTTCTGATACTGCACCTTCCATCATACAACCATCACCTGCTAGGGAGTAGACTTTTGAATTAAAAAGTTTATGATCCTCTGTGTTGAATTTAGCAGCTAAAATTTTCATCCCAATTGCCATACCGACAGAATTTCCGACGCCGTGTCCGAGAGGCCCAGTTGTCGCCTCCACTCCATCTGTGATATGAGTTTCTGGATGTCCTGGTGTTTTAGAGCCAAGTTGTCTAAAAAATTTAATCTCCTTCATAGAGAGTTTAAAACCTGCTAAATGCAAACAGGAATATAAAAGCATAGAGCCGTGACCTGCAGATAAAACGAATCTATCTCTATTTATCCAAGAAGAGTTTTTAGGATTATGTTTTAAAACTTCAGAATAAAGATACGCACCGATTTCAGCGCAACCTAAGGGAAGACCAGGATGGCCT
>JAAKFX010000062.1 GCA_011064865.1 Candidatus Anoxychlamydiales bacterium | reverse complement strand
ATATAATACATGTTTAGATAGCGGATGCCCTCTAGATAGTTTTGGATGCTCAAAATTATCTTTTGGATCATTTTGCATCTGAAGCTTTTTCATGAGTGCGATAGATCTTTCGTTTTTTTCACTTGTAAATGAGACAATTTTATCTAAGTTTAAAGTGTTAAAACTATAGTCTAAAACAGCAATAGATCCCTCAGTTGCATAACCCATATTCCAAGAATCAAAAGCTAAACGAAATCCTATCTCAATGCAAGGTGTAAAAGCAGCTTCAAAATCGTGATAATGAAGTCCAATAAATCCAATAAAAGAAGCTTTGTTTTTAATCTCTACTGCCCAAAGACCATACTCCTTTTCTTTCAGCTCTTTAATAATTCTTTTGGCGAGTTTATTGCTCTCAGCTTCTGTTAAAGTAGATGGAAAAAATTCCATCACTTTTGGATCACTATTTATTTTAGCAAATGCTTTGATATCTTTTGCTTTCCATTGACGCAGAATCAAACGTTTTGTTTCTAGAGTAGGTGCTGTCATAAATACATATTATAGTAAAATTCGATTTGTAATTTTGCAATGAATAAATGTTACAAAAAGATCTAGTAAGGATATTATTATCCGCATTATTAGGCATTCTATAAGCTGACATCTTTAAAAGCTTTTAAATAGTTCTTCAATATTTAAAACCTATATTGTACAATGAAGATTAAATAAAGATATATGCTTTAAGGAGGCATTTATGAGTGTGACGTGGTTTAGTAGTAATTTAAATATATCATCAATCATCTTATCTAAGCTTTTCTCAAAGCAATCTAAACGCTCACTTAAGCGTAAGTAATTTTTCATTTCTCATATTAAAAATTAAATAAAATATTTTATAATTTGGAGTTTTTTTATGTCTTTATATAATCAGATTTTTAGTGTTTTCAATTCTTTAGATACCTTTTATTGGGGCTATGTGGGGTTTTTGTTAGTAGCTTTTTTAGGGATTTATCTATCTATAAAATTTAGATTTTTTCAGATTTTGAAAATCAAAGCTATTGTTCAAGAGTTTTTTAAAGCTGGCAAAAATATTGATACTACAAAAGGTATTCACCCTATAAAAATATTTTTTAGCTCAATCGGAGGTATGGTTGGGATTGGAAATGTTGTAGGTGTTATTACAGCTATTCAAATAGGAGGTCCAGGAGCTTTATTTTGGGTATGGCTCGCCGCTCCTTTTGGAGCTTTAATCAAATATAGCGAAATTTTTCTAGGGATGAAATATAGAATCGTTAAAGATGGCAATTTTGAAGGTGGTCCAATGTACTATCTCAAAGCTGCTTTTAAATCTAATTTCTTGCCGATAGTAGTTGCTATACTTCTTTGTATTTATGGAGTTGAAATCTATCAATTTAATGTTATTTGTGAATCTCTATCAGATAATCTACATTTGAATAAACTACTTATAGTTTTTGTTTTTTTAGCTTTGGTTTTATATGCATGTAGAGGAGGAATAAAAAGAGTTGCAAAAATTTGTACAATTTTGATGCCATTTTTCATGGTTTTTTATACTTTGATGTGCCTTTATATCGTTTTTACAAATTTTAATCTGGTATCAAATGTTTTATCTTTAGTATTTAAAAGTGCATTTACAGGGCATGCGGCTATTGGTGGTTTTGCAGGATCTAGTTTGATGATTGCTATCAAGCAGGGAATTTCTACTGCCGTATATTCTGGAGATATTGGTATTGGATATGACTCTATTATAAATTCTCAATCATCTAATAAAAGTGCAGAGTCTCAAGCCTCTTTGTCTATTTTAGGGATTTTTATTGATAATTTTATCTGTACGTTGAGTATTTTAGTAGTTTTGATGAGCTCAATTTGGCAGATGGGAACATCTATTGAAGGCTCTAAATTGATACAGCTTGCCTTTAGTAAATACTTTCCCTATATGAATATCTTTATGCCAATATTTATGTTTTTAACAGGCTATAGCACAATAATCGCATATTTTGCTGTGGGAGTTAAATGCGCTCAGTATTTAAGCCCACAAAAAGGTGCTAGAGCTTATTATTTATATGCTATTGTTTCATTAATTTTATTTTCATTTTTCTCTCAAAGAGTACCTCTTTTAGTGATGTCACTATCTGGTGGAGCTCTAGTTTTGATTAATCTCATTGGAATCTTTTTTCTAAGAGATCGAATAAAAGCTCCCTTTCAAAGAGAGAAAATTGAGAAACAAATTGCTTTGGATTAAATGTTTTTTTTACACCTAGCTTTTTACTTATTTAAAAAGCTGGGTGTTAATCTTTTATACAAATTTAATATAGAGATTTAAATGAAAACGGCATCTATTTATAATCTTTTGTATGAATATATTAAATATCGATCAAAATAAGCTAAAACAGATTTTAGTAAGTAATAATTTTAAAGCATTTAGTGCAAATCAAATATTTGAATGGATATATAAAAAGGGGATTTTATCTTTTGATGAGATGACAAATCTATCAAAAGATTTAAGAGATTTTTTAAACAAAAATTTTAAAGTATGTTCATTGAAAGTAAAAACAATAGAACTTTCAAAAGATGAGCAGACTAAAAAATATTTATTTGAGCTAGAAGATGGATATTTCATAGAAAGTGTTTTAATTCTATCGGATACAAGAAAAACTATTTGTGTATCTTCTCAAGTAGGCTGCCCGGTTAGATGTTCTTTTTGTGCATCCGGTAAAAAAGGTTTTTTTAGAAATTTAAAAGCTTTTGAAATTGTTGAGCAAGTGCTTCTGATTGCAAAAGATATAAATGAAAAATCCACGAATATAGTTTTTATGGGGATGGGAGAGCCTCTTTTAAATTTCGATGAGGTCGTAAAAGCTGTTAAAATTATGTCAGATGATAAATATCTAAATATATCTCAAAGAAGAATTACGATTTCAACTGCTGGAATTTTAGAAAATATTAAAAGACTAAAAGATGAAAATCTAAAAGTTTATTTAGCTCTGTCTTTGCATGGAGCTACAGATGAAATTAGAAATAGAATTATTCCATATTCTAAAAAGTATAAACTACAAGATATTCTAAAAGAGCTAAGACTATATTTTGAAAAAACGAAAAGAGATATTTTGTTTGAATATATTTTAATTGAGAGTGTTAATGATTCAATTGAGGATGCTAAAAAACTTGTTCATCTATTAAAAAATTTTCAATGTACAATCAATCTTATCCCATATAACGAAGTTGAAAATTTAAGCTACAAAAGACCCTCTGGCGTAAAAATTTTAAAGTTCAAAAACTATCTAATATCAAAAGGGCTAAATGTAGTTCAGAGATATACAAAAGGAAAAGATATAGCAGCATCGTGTGGACAGCTAGCTTATAAGAGAAGATTATAGCTTGCTTATATTTAATAATTTTACTTACACTTCCAAATATGTTTTTAGGATAAAAAATGAATATCGCCAATTATGTAACACTTTTGAGAATTGTTATTATCCCACTATTTCCTTTTATCTATCTGAAATATGCCTTTTTTAAAATTCCATTTTTTTGGATGCCATATATCTTACTTTTTATTTTGGTTTTTTGTGAGCTTACAGATCTTGTAGATGGTTTTTTAGCAAGAAAAAGAAATCAAGTAACAGATCTTGGAAAAGTCATGGATCCTATGGCTGATAGTATTACCAATATCGCTGTTTTTTTTACTTTTACTCAAAGTTGGATTGATATTCCAATCCTTTTAGTTTTTGTATTTTTATATAGAGAGTTTTTTATAAGTACTCTAAGAACTATTTGCGCTTTGAAGGGATTTACTCTAGCCGCTAGAACAAGTGGCAAAATAAAAACCTTTTTGCAAGCAACTGTAAGTATCATAATCGTAATGCTTTTAATTCCTTTTACACTCGGTTTTATCTCTTTAGAGACTCTAAGATGGGCTTCTGTAACTTTAGTTTCAATTGCAGCTATCTATAGCGTTATTAGTGCAGCTGATTATATCTACGCTAATTGGAAATTTGTTCGAAAGTTTTTACTTGAGTAGATTTTTATAAGTTTTTAAATATTTATTAGCTGATTTTTTCCAAGAAAAGTTTAATGACATATTTTTTTTCATAACAGATCTACATTTATTTGGATTTTTATACCAAAAATTTATAGCTCTTGTGAAAGCAGAATCTAAAGCTGAAGTTGAAAATTTCTCAAAAGTAAATCCATTTTTTTTATTTGCTAAGATCTTTTTATCATCCAAATCAAATACTGTATCTGCAAGACCTCCTGTTTTTCTAACAATAGGGATGCTGCCATATCTAAAGCCAATCATCTGAGTGAGACCGCATGGCTCAAAAAGTGATGGAACTAATACAAAATCCGTTGCTGCAAAAAGCATGTGAGCGAGCTTTTCATTATGCTCAAATCTTATAGCTATATTTTTATTCCCTTTTAAAGCTTTTTGCAGATTGTAAAAAGACCTACCTATTTTTTTATTAAAAATAGCGCCAAGCAAAACAAATTGAGCATTTAATTTAATAGATCTTAATATTGCATGTTTAATTAAATCAGGGCCTTTTTGCTCCACTAATCTGCCAATGCAGCAAACAAGTGGCTTATCTGCTTCTTCTAAATTTAAATACTTTTGCAAAACCTTTTTATTGTTTTTTTTCGCATCTATTATCTTTTTAAGTGGCTGCTCTTCAAAATATTTGTATTTTATAAACTTATCAGTTTTAGCGCTCCAATAGATTGTATCTATCCCATTTATGATTCCTTTTATCTTTTTTTTAGTTTTATTTACAATTTTGAAAAGACCATAGCTATTTTCTTTTGATAAAATCTCTTTTGCATAGTTTTCAGATACAGGAATGATTTTATCTGCAAAAATAAAGCCGCCTTTTAAAAGATTTAAAGTTCTTGGCCTAAAAGGATCTTTTAACAAATCATCTTTTAATAAAGATCTTCCATCAAAACCTAGATTATCAATATCTTTAGGCTTGCAATGCCCTTGGTATTTTAAATTATGAATAGATAAGACGATTTTTTTTACTTTTAATTTTTTTTCTAAAGAGTAGATTTTTTTGTAAAATGTAGCAATTGCAGCTGTATGCCAATCATGCAGATGTAAAATATCAATTAGCTCACCTTCAGATTTTAAAAATTCTAATGCTGCTTTGCAAAAATATAAAAACCGATTGACATCGCTTTTATAACCATAAATTTTTGGCTTTGCAAAATAGTTTTTCTTATCTTCTATTAAATAGATTTTAACTGAGATTAATCTAGCTGAATATCTAGTATTGCTGTGCCATCTTCTCTTTTCAAAAATTTTGAAATTTCTTTTATAAACTTTGAAATCTTTTAAGAGTTTTGTATTTAGATTTAGATATTTCGGTAGAATAACTTCAACATCTTGCCCCTCTTTTATTAAAGCTGAGCTAAGACCTCCTACAACATCTCCCAGACCTCCAACTTTTGCAATTGGTGCAAGCTCTGCTGCTATATTTACTATCTTCAATTTTTACCCCTCAATATTTTTTTTGTATCAAAAATTATTTTTTTTGTATGCAGCAAAAATTTAAAATTTTTGTTGTAAATATATAATTATATTTTAAGAAAATACATATATAATGAATTTAGTGATATTAAATAGCTGTTCTGAAATAAAATTAATGCATTTATGTAAAAAAGAATTTTATTATTTTGAAATTAAAAAAAGTATTATGGAAACTAGTTTAGATAGAATCCCTGCTTCTGTATTAATAAAGCATGTTCTTTCCCATCTAGAAATGGGGGAGGTGTTAGCTTTGAGTCGCGTATGCTAGAAGATATCGAGAGATTTATAAAGATGGAAAGTATATGGATTAATCTGCTCAATAAGATCAATACTTTTGCTTTTCCAGCCCCTGTATTTTTATTTGAATCTTCTTTCAATTTAGCAAAAAGATTTGTGATAGATTTATTTAATGAGGCAAGAAAAAAATCTTCTCTTAAATCTTTAATACCTACTTTTTTTACAAGCTCTCTAGGTCTAACAACTAATAAAATTAATACATTTATTGAAGCTAAAAAAACTAGTGAAGTAGCTAAAAAATATTGTATAACTCCTGCTGATGATCTCGATCTGCATGCTGCTCTTGCAGGATCTTACAGAACTTACCCAGCTTAATAAATAATTTCTTTTGCAATCTTGCTTAAACTATTTTTTTTATATATGGTTTAAGTTAATCTTTCTTGTAAAAAATATCGGTTTTAAATATATTAATATTGGTTTTTTAATGGGGTGTCGCCAAGTGGTAAGGCAGCGGTTTTTGGTATCGCCATTCGGAGGTTCGAATCCTTCCACCCCAATTTTAGATATTCCAAAGAATTATGCCTAAATTAGTAGGTAAGCCTGAAAAGGAGAGATAGGCGTTAAAAGCGTATATCCTATCTCATGGAGTATATTCATAAAATTGTATCAAGATGTATTTGTACATCTTTTCTTTGAATATCTAAAAAAAATATTTTTGTTTTTTAAAACTGAAAAGTTTTTTAAAATAGGTAGCTTAAAAACAAATGTGAGATATATATGGAACTTTCAATTTATAAAAGAGAAAAAAAGCAGATAAATAAGCTTAGACATCAAAAAAATATTCCAGCTGTTGTATATGCAAAAGGAAGAGAAAATGAAACTATTTATTTGAAAGCAGATGAGATAAACAATCAGCTTGCAAAGCTGCAGCCTGGTGATTTGTCAACTTGTATTTTTACTTTAAAAGGTGAAAAAGAGACTTTTCAAGCAATAGTTAAAGATATTCAATATTTTGTTATTAACTATAATATTCAGCATATCGATTTTATGAGAGTAGATGAAAAGCGTGAAATTACAGCTAAAGTACCGATTCGATGCATTGGATTGAACGAATGTGTAGGTATCAAACAAGGAGGAAGCTTTCGTCAGGTTATTAGAGCGATGAAAGTGAAATGTCTACCAAAAAATCTGCCGAAAGAATTTATAATCGATATTTCAAAGATGGATATTGGAGCTGTTCAAAGATTATCAGATATTGAACTTCCTAAAAATGTGATAAGTGTATCTAAAAAGCTAAGAGAAGTTATTGTTTCAATAACAAAAAGATAATTGATGAATAAATATTTGATAGCAGGGCTAGGAAATCCTGGGCTTTTATATAAAAATACAAGGCACAATCTAGGTTGTAGAGTAATAGATGCTTTGGCTAAAAAATATGATTTAAAATTTAAAGATGAAAAAAAATTTAAAGCAAAAGTAGCTTATGGCAAAATTTTAGGTTTCGATGTTTATTTGCTTTTCCCTCTTACCTATATGAATGAGAGTGGAGTGGCAATAAAAAAGGCTGTAGATTACTTAAAAATTGATATTAAAAATATTTTAGTAGTTGTAGATGATGCTGATATTTTATTTGAAGAGTTTAGACTCAAAAAAGATAGCACATCTGGTGGGCATAGAGGGCTTCAAAGTATTGAGACGCATTTAAAGTCTCAAAAATTTGCAAGACTCAGAGTTGGAATCGGAAGAGAGAGGCAAGCTTTAAAAGCATATGTGTTAGATCGATTTACTGTGCAAGAGAAAAAAAAGCTTCCAACAATAGAGAAAAAAGCTGTTGAATATATCGAAATATACCTAAAAGAAGGCCTTGAAAAAGCTGCTAATATAGCAAATGTAAGATTAAAAAAAAATAAAGAGGAAAAACAAGATGACACAAAATAGATCACGCCTTTATGAGGGGATGTACATAATCAACTCAAATCTTTCTGAAGATGCAAGAAACAAGGCATTAGAAAAAATAACAAAAGCAATTGAAGAGAAAAAAGGTGAAATTCATAAAACCCATGATATGGGAAAAAGAAAGCTAGCATATGAAATAGATAAAAAAAGAGAAGGTTATTATTATCTGATTTATTTTTCTATTGATTCTGCAGCTGTAAAAGATCTTTGGGCTGAGTATTTGCTTCATGAAGATATTATTAGATTTATGACAGCAAAAGCGGACTCTGTGTTAGAGAGTCTAGAATTTAAATCTTTAGCTATACAATCATAAGAGGATATAAAAATATGGAAAAAACTGCAAAAAGACCATTTTCATTTGGGATAAAAAAGAAAAAAGGGTGTCCTTTTGAAACATCTCGAATAAAAAAAATAGATTATAAAGATATTGAAAATTTAAAGTTTTTCGTGACAGAGAGAGGGAAAATACTACCTAGAAGAATAACAGGTGTTTCTTTTTATTTTCAAAAGCAACTAAAACAAGCAATTAAAAGAGCAAGACATATGGCTCTGTTGCCATTTGTTTCAAAAGAATAAGGGGTGAATATTTATGAAATCTAAACAGAAATTATTACTATTAAAAGATGTAGAAGATCTAGGCAAAAGTGGTGATGTTGTAGCGGTAAAACCTGGTTTTGCAAGAAACTTTTTACTTCCTAAAAAATGTGCTATGTATGCAGATCCTAATACTTTAAAAATGCAAGATAGATTGAAAAAAGAGAGAGCAATAATATCAGCTGAAGAGAAAAAAGAGGCTGTAGCTCTTGCTAAACTAATAGAACCGATGACACTATCTATAACTGTGAAAGCAGATCCAGATGGAAAGATGTTCGGATCGGTAAGTGCACAAGATATAGCTACATTATTTGAAGATCATAAAATTAAACTTACTAAAAAAAATATATTATTAAAAAAACCTATAAAAGAAGTTGGTACATTTGAGATTCCAATCAAATTGAAAGAAGATGTTGAGACAAAGGTTACCTTAACAATTATCCCAGAAAAGACAAAAAAAGAAGCTATAGAAACAGAAAAGACAAAAGAAGAAAAGAAAACAAAAGAGAAAAAACAAGTAAAAAAAGCTAAAGAAGAGAATAAAGAAGAAAAAGAAGATAAGTAAGTGAGTTTAACTTTTTACTCTCCTGCGAAGGTAAATTTATTTTTTAAGATACTATCTAAAAAACAAGATGGTTATCACGATATATTCTCTTTGAATCAAGCGATCTCGCTTTTTGATGTTTTGTATTTTAAAAAAGCAAAAAAAGACATCTTTTTTTGCTACAATAACAAAGATTTAAAATTTGATGAGACAAATTTGATCATCAAAGCTTTAAATCTTTTTAGAGATAAAACAAAAATAAAAGATAGTGTTGAAATATATTTAAAAAAAAATATTCCAATTGAAGCGGGGCTTGGAGGAGGTAGCTCAAACGCAGCGACAACACTTTTTGCTTTAAATGAGCTATTTCAAAAACCTTTAACTATTTTAGAGCTAATAGAGCTCTCTAAAAACATAGGAGCAGATGCTCCTTTTTTTTTCTCAAAAGGGAGCTGCTTTTGCAAAAATATCGGAGATATATTTGAAGATTTTAATTTAAATGAAAATCTAAGATTAAATAATCTAAGATTAGAAAATCTAAATTTTCATATTGCAAAACCCAA
>JAAKFX010000061.1 GCA_011064865.1 Candidatus Anoxychlamydiales bacterium | reverse complement strand
AAAAGCTGATTTTCCTTTGCTTCTACCTTATGATTTAGCTAAAAAGATCAAAAAAAACGATTTATCCGATCCAATTTTGAGACAATTTGTGCCTCTTATAGATGAAAATATTCAAAAAAATGACTACATTCAAGATCCTTTATGTGAGATAAATTTCAAAAAATCAAAACTTTTAAAAAAGTATAAAAATAGAGCTCTTTTAATCTGCACAAACTCCTGCGCAATGCATTGCAGATATTGTTTTAGAAAATATTTTGAAAAGCAAGAAGATAAAAAGTTTGATAATGAAATAGAGCTTATCAAAAAAGATAAAACAATAAATGAACTTATTTTAAGCGGAGGCGATCCTTTATCTTTAACAAATAGTGATTTAGAAAATTTATTTCAAAAGCTAGATAAAATCTCTCATTTAAAGATTTTGAGATTCCATACAAGATATATTATTGGTTATCCTAATAGAATAGATCAAAATTTTTTAAAAATCTTAAAAAATGTAAAAAAACAGATAGTTTTTATTTTTCATATAAATCATCCAAAAGAGATCGATAGTAGAGTCATAAAAGCTATTCAAAAGTTAAAAAAACAAAATTATTTACTTTTTAATCAAGCTGTACTTTTAAAAGGCATAAACGATGATTTTGAAACTTTACAACTCTTATCTCAAAAATTAATCTCAATTGGAATTGTCCCTTACTATTTATATCATTTAGATAAAGTGAAAGGATCAACGCATTTTGAAGTATCTAAAAAAGCAGGTAAAGATTTGATTAAAAAATTAAATGAGAATCTATCTGGATATCTAGTTCCTAAATATGTCCAAGAAATACCAAATCAAAAGAATAAAAGCTTAATATTGTAAGTTGTTTTTTATTAGCTTCTTATAAAAAAGAACTATGGAAATTTTCAGAAAAATATAAAAAAAAAGATGGTTTTACCGATTACTCGAGTTTGAGATAAAAACCTACTGTCTTTTAAAAACAATTATTATATAAAAAAGAAAAAAAGATACTTTTTATGATACTATCGCAAATCTTATCTATCTGTATTGGAGCATCTACTGGGGCTTTGCTGCGATATGGTCTTGGGCTTTCTATGAACTCTATCTTTCCAACTATGCCGCTTGGGACCTTTTTTGCAAATATCATTGGTGGGTTTTTGATGGGTATTTTTATGGGGGTAACTAAAGATCATAGATTTTTTCCAGATGCAATAAAACTAGCCATCGCCACAGGATTTTTAGGAAGCTTAACAACATTTTCTACTTTTTCAGCAGAAACCGTAAACTTAATGACACATGGACAGTATTTATGGTCATCTATTACGATTATTTCCCATGTAGCTGGTAGCATTTTTGCAACTTTTTTAGGCCTTTATTCTGTCAAAGTATTCAGCTATTAGGAGAGCTTATGAAACACGTTTGTTTACAAATCTATACGTATGAAAAAGAAAAATATAAGGGAATTCTTCTATATGAAAGGGTACTTAAGCTTGCTAAAAAAAATAATATTGCAGGCGGAAATGTATTTCGAGCAATTGCCGGATATGGACAGCTGGGGAAAATTCAAGAAGAGCATTTTTTTGAATTAACTAGCGCTGTACCTGTCACAATTTCATTTATTATGAATAAAGACAAAGTGAGATCTTTTCTAAATCTATTAAAAGAAGAAAAAATCAATCTATTTTATACTATTTCAGAAGTTGAATATGGAAGAACCATCGAAAGCTAGAAAAAATCCTAATAAACTTTATGGTCTCATTTGAGACCATATTAAACATGGTCCAAACTTGGATCAATTGATTCCTTGAAAAATCAGCTGTTTTTTAAACATTATTTTACATTCTATCGAGAGGTTTCAAGCCTAAGATATCAAAACCTGCTTTTAAAACTTTTTGGCACATATGACAAAGTAGAAGTCTAGAGTTTTGCTCTAATGAGCCTTCAACTCTACAATCTCTAAAAAAGATATTAAATTTTGTGGCGAGATCATATAAATAATCGGTTAATCTATTAGGCAGAAGATCTCGAGACATAAGATTTAAAATTTCAGCAAATCTCACTAAATGCAAGGCTAAAGCTGTCTCTGATGGATGTTTTAGATCAATTTCACTACTTTTTAAGATTTTTTCGATATCTTCGTTGACCTTTTTCTTAATAGATAGAATTCTGACGTATGAATAGAACAAAAAGGCAGCAGTATTACCCTCTAAAGAGAGCATTTTATCATAAGAAAAAACATAATCTTTGATTCTATGATTTGAAAGATCTGCATATTTTACAGCACTGATACCTAAATTTTTTGAATATTCATCTAAAGTGTTTTTATCGATATGTTTGAGTCTATCTTTTAAAATCTTTTTAGCTCCATCTACTGCTTTATATAATAGATCGATAAGTTTAGTAGTCTCCCCTTCTCTTGTTTTAAATTTTTTCTTATCTTCTGCTAAAACAACCCCAAAAGTTACATGATCAAATCGAGTTTTATTTGGATCTAGATATTTTGCTTTAATAACAGCTTGATAAATCATTTGAAAATGAAGAGATTGCCCAGAGTCTGTTACGATAATTATTCTAGCAGCATTTTCAACATTGCATCTATGTCTAAAAGCTGCGATATCTGTAGTATCGTAGTTGTATCCACCATCTGATTTTTGAACCATAACAGGCAAGGGATTACCTTCTCTAGTTTTAAACCCTTCAATAAAGATACATTTCGCACCATCTGATATTTTTATTAATTTTTTATCTTCTAGATCTTTGACAAGTATTGGAAGATCATCATTATAAAAAGATTCCCCTCTTTCTTGAAGTTTGATATCTAAAAGAGAGTAAATTTCATTAAAAGCTCTTCTTGAGATATCATAGATAATTTCCCAAGCGTGAATAGCTGTTTTTTCTTTTTTTTGCAGATTTACAACTTCTAATTGAGAGTCTTTTTTAAAATTTGGATCTTGATCAAATAGTTTTTTAGCTTCTTTATACCAAGTAGTCAAAGTACTTAAATCGGTAACTTTTTCTCCGCTTAAAACTTTTGGCTCGTATTTTTTTAAATAGTTGATGAGCATCCCAAATTGAGTACCCCAATCGCCTACGTGATTTAATCTTAAAACATCCTCTCCTAAAAACTCAAAAAGCCTAGCTATTGAATCACCAATTATAGTAGATCTTAAATGTCCAACATGAAGCTCTTTTGCAATATTTGGTGATGAAAACTCTACAATTATCTTTTTAGTTTTTGTAGATTTTTTAACACCTAATCTTGGATCTGATAAATTTTTATTTATAATAGCTGATAAAAAATCATTGGAAAGAGTTAAATTTATAAAGCCTGGATTTGCAATTTCTATTTTTGAAAAAACTTCCTTTCCATCCTCTATTAGATCAATATTTGAAATTATTTTTTCAGCTATTTGTTTAGGATTATTTTTTAAGATTTTAGCAAGTTTTAAAGCACTATTGCATTGATAATGACCAAATTTCTCTTCTAAACAAACAGCAATATCTGCAATAGCTTGATTTGCTGATAAGTGTTCTTCAAAACTTTTAAGTATTGCGTTTGTTAATCTATTTTGCAGAAAGTCTATAAGAAGAGTCTCTATCATTTTTATTCGCTATGATGAAAATATAATTTATCTTTCCTTCTACCTATACCAGATTTCATTTTAAATTGCGCTAATTTTATAGCAGCTTTGTTTGTTGAAATATTGTTTTCTTCAGCAATTTTATAAATCTCTAAAAGTTCATTATAAATTTTATATATTTTTTCTTTAGCTTTTTTTGGATGATAACCATCTTTTTCAAGCTCTGTTGATACGTTTATAAGCCCGCCAGCATTTACAACAAAATCAGGAGCGTACAAAATATTTTTATCTTTTAAAATATCTGCATGTCTATCCTCTAAAAGTTGATTATTTGCAGCTCCGCAAACAGCTTTGCAATTTAGCTCATCTATTGTTTCATCGTTAATAGTTCCCCCAATTGCACATGGCGTGAAAATATCACACTCAACTTTATGTATAGCTTCAGGCTCTACAGCAATAGCTCCATAAATAGATGCAAAGCTTTTTGCTTTTTGCATATCTATGTCACTTACTATTAGATCAGCACCTGCCCAAAAAAGATGTTCTATTAAAAGCTCACCAACACTACCTAGTCCTTGAATTGCTATTTTTCTATTTTTTAAATTTGATGTACCGAATAGTTTTTTTAAAGTAGCTTTTATACCTTGTACAACACCATATGATGTAAAACGAGATGGATTGCCTGAACTTTTCTCAGTAGGAAGGCCTACTACATATTTCGTATTTTCATGAATATGCTCAACATCTTGAGGTGTACATCCCATATCTTCTGCGCAAATATATTTTCCCTCTAAAAGATCAACAGCTTTTCCAAAAGCTTTTAAAAGGTTTTCATTTTTATCTTTGATATCATCTACGATTATTACACTTTTACCACCACCGAGACCAACCTCTGAGATCGCAGCTTTGTAACTCATTCCTTTAGATAATCTAAGTGCATCTGTCAAAGCATCATTAAAACTTTTGTATGATTTGATTCTAGTACCACCGAGCGCTGTACCTAAAGTTACGTCATGCATAGATATAATTGCTAAAAGATTTTCTTTTTCATTTGTAATTTTATAGACAGCTTCATACCCTTCAATCTGTAAATTTTCAAATGTAAAATCCAAATATTTTTTTACATTTTTTTTATTAGTAATATTTTTTTGGATCTGAGTAGACATTTTTTACTCCCTGAAAAATTAATTATTTCATCTTAATTGATGTGGCAAATAAAATAGCATGTTTTATATACAAAAGCAACATTAATTTGATTTAAATTAACATAATTAAAATTAAACTTGATTATGTCTTCACATAATAAAGTATATTATTACTTATAATAAAGATTGATATATTTTGTTTAAAACTTGCTAAAATATAGCTAACATATTAAATTTGAAGATCAACCAAAAAAAAATCATATGAAATTGTTAGGGGCAAAAATGCAAATCACTGAAAAAACTAAAAAAGAAATTTTGAAATTTTTAAAAAAAACACGAAAAGCCGATCTTATTTTAACATATCTTTTTTATGTAGAGAAAAAATTTGATTTAAAACCTGTTCTTTTTGCTAAAGAAAAGACTATATATCAAAGTCTAGATTTTTTATTAAATAAGTTAGAAAAAGCGGGCAAACTCTATAGAGAGACTGAGATAAAGATTCAATTTGGCAAACAAAACGTTAATGACGAGACTAAAAAAATATATATATGCCCATTTACAGGAAAAGTTTTTGGGGACAATACCCATCCAAATCCTCAAGATGCTATCTATGATTGGGTATCGAAATGTCCCGAGAATAAAGAGAGAATAGGCGGACTTCGTCCAAAAAGATTTTATGTATCGGAAGATCCTGAAATTATCAAAAAATATATTAAACCAAGAAAAGAGGCTGTTACAAAGACAGTATATTCATCTGCGATTAGTGGTAAATTATTTAATAGTAAAAAATCTGTTATAGAAGATTTCAAAAAAAGCAATATAAAATATTTTACACTTTTTGAAGTACAAAATCAAAATCGTTATGAAATAGAACAAAATTTTTTAAACTTTATTCAAGAGCAGCTTACTGAAGATAAGATAAAAGTATTTGTTGAAACTATATCTAAATTTACAGAATTTGAGCCATATTTAGAAAAATGGCTCAAATAACAAAAATAGTATCTTCCTCTTATAAAGAAACCATTCAAATCGGTATTGATCTATCTAAAAAGCTAAGAAAAAAAAATATAGTAGCTTTTTTGGGAAATTTAGGAGCTGGCAAAACAACTCTTATTAAGGGAATTGTAAAAGGTTTATCCAAAGAAAATATAAATGTTAATAGCCCAACATTTACATATTTAAATATCTACAGAGCAGATATAGAGATCTATCATTTTGATCTATATAGAATAAAAGATAAAAATGCGTTTTTCTCATTTGGATTTGAAGAGTATTTTTCAAAAGATGGAATAACACTTATTGAATGGGCTGAAAATATTTTAGAAATCTTGCCAAAAGATACAATTTACATAAAAATGAATCATCTAGATGACACCCATCCAGATGAGGCTCATCTTCATGAAACTCACATTACTGAAAACAAAAGAGAGATTGAAATTAGCTACTAAAATATGATACAAAACTAATTATTATTTAATTAAAAAATTATGACCCTGCTCAATAAAGATATTTTTGTTTGTTTAGATATAGAAGCTACAGGTTTAGATCTGACAACTGATAGAATCATTGAAGTCGCAATTGTAAAATTTACATTCGATAAAATCTTAGACAGCTTCTCAACTCTAATAGATCCTGAAATTGAAATTCCTAAAATTTCTCAAGATATCCATAATATTTCAAATGATATGGTACAAGGAAAACCCAAAATCAAAGAAGTGCTCCCCCAAATTTTAAAGTTTATTGGATCTCATATAATTATAGGTCATAGCATAAAATTTGATATAGATAGCATCTATGAAGCAACTAAAAGAAATCAAGTGCCATGTAAAATCTATGATGCTGTATATATAGACACTTTAAGACTCGCTAGACTCTATGGGGAGAGTCCTTATAACTCTTTAAAAGAGCTTGCAAAACATTTTAACATAGAATTAGATGGAGCACATAGAGCTCTAAACGATGTCATGGCAAATATCGAAGTTTTCAAAAAACTATCTAATACATTTACAACAACAAAGCAGCTACTTGAGAGATTAGAAAAACCTATCTTAATGAAAAAAATGCCTCTTGGAAAACATAAAAACAGACTCTTTTCTGAAATCCCAATTGAATATTTAAAATGGGCAGCTTCAAAAGATTTTGATCAAGATCTTTTATTTTCAATTAGAGTTGAGATAAATGCTCGTAAGAAAAAAATCAGTTTTGAAAGAGCTTCTAATCCTTTTTCAAATCTTTGAAATTAATGAAAGGGAAAAATCTTATACTATTTTTTATCTTTAATTAGATTTTTAAATATTAGATATTCATATTCTGGATATAAAATTCTATTTTCTACGTTAGACTTTATTGATTTAATAAAATCATTGAGATAATTGCTGATGTCTTTGTTAAAATATAAAAATCTATTTAAATAATCTTCTTTAAAATAAATAAGTCTATAAAAATTTAAAAATCTGTTAAATTCTGCAAAGTTTTTTAGATCATATATGATGTATAATTCAGTATTAATTGCTTTTTCAAAATTAAAATCAACCCCTGTAGGTGGAATGAAAATACTAATAAATCTTATTATCCCTATATTTGTAGCTGTGCCAACGCCTGCACAAGGAGGCATAGAAGATCTAGCATATGTTGTATAAGCAGAATAATCTAAAGTATTGCCTTCACCACAATCGCCTCCATTTACTGTTCCACTTAAACCTTTTCTATCTGACAAAATAAAGATATCTTGAGTGCCGATATTACCTGTTAAATTTTGGATATTTGAAAAAGTAGTTGAACTACCTCCCTCAGGAGTCAGTGTTCCTGCATTATTATCAGTGATCCTCCAAATATTATTAACTCCTGTAGATGCTATAATTGTATTATTTCCAGCTTTGCCATTAATAGAGCCCGAAATTGCAAAATTGCCAGTAAAAGTAAATGTATCAGATAGAGAGCCTCCTTCAAAAAAAGGAATAGTAATTAAAGTAATATTATCACTTGCATTAGTAACAAGAGCTCCATTATTTGCACTGATTGTCCAAAGATTGGTATCATTTCTAGCAATAAAAGTAGCAGTTAAATTACCTGTAATCGTCTGAATATTATCTATTCCTCCTAAAATGGTCCCCACTCCAGGCTCAACACTTACAATAGGAGATGTTACAGCAGATACATCTATGGAATTTGAAGCAGCATTATTGCCATCAATGCTTCCGCTCAATGAAGAGCCAGCTGCAAAGGTAAATGAATCTGTAGTAGTTCCCCCAACTAAATTTAGAGTCCCTCCTCCTGTATTTGTAAAATTTGTAGGACCTGTTGCTCCAAAAGGTGAGAGCTGCCCTGTATCAGCAGCAGTAAAACTCCAAGTATTTACAACATTAGGAGCTGTAATAGTATTAATCCCTGCTTGACCATCAATTCCAGTCGTTCCCGATATTTGAAAAGCACCATCAAAAGTAAAGTTATCTATACTATTTCCTCCAAATAGATCTTCGATATTTTGAAAGGTAGTTACAGCTCCAACCCCAAGAGGATCAATCTCTATTTGCCCTGCATTATCTGCAGTAATATTCCAATCATTTCGATTAGAGCTTGCTCCTGTTATAGAATTAACGCCAGTTTTACCATCAATTCCAGGGGATCCGGAAATTGAAAAAGCACCATTAAAAGTAAAATTATCTACATCAGTATTTCCTTCTAATAGTTCAATATTAGAAAAAGATATCAATTGAGGTGGATTTCCAACTTTTAAAGTTCCAGCATCATCACCTGTTATAGACCAAGTATTTGTTTCAACTGGGCCGATAAGTTTATTAGTTCCTGTTCCCCCATCAATTGTTAGTGTTTGAGCAATTGTATGAGTAACATTAAAAGTATCGTCTCTGTCACTACCAATTAATGAATTAATTTTATTGAAATTAGTAGCAGTTCCAATACCACTTGGCTGAATTGTTCCAGATTGAGTCCCACTGATAATCCAGGCTGTTGATAAGTTTCCCGCATCGACTGGAGGGCCTTTTAAAATATTGTTTGATGCTGGAGGAGAAGGTCCTCCATCTATAGTTGCAGTAATTGCAACATCTTTATAAAATACAAATGTATCACTTCCCGTTCCTCCATCTAGTGCTGTAATTACATCTCCTGTCCATGCAACAGGTGATCCTGCCGAAAATCCGAAATTAAAAGTATCATCGCCTCCTCTTCCTCTAACTCTATCTTGCGTACCAGTTGCGCTAAAATTAAAAATATCAGCGTCATTAGTTCCATTAATATTTGGTATGCCAGCATAAGGTATACCATCAACTGTACCTGAATTTATACCAAAAATTTCCCAAGTGCTATTAGGTCCTACAAGTTCAGATTCAGTAGTATTTAAAGCTAAAGGATTATTTCCTATTATATCATTGATATTTGTTGGATTGATTAAAGTATTGGCCTCCCCTGAGTTAAAACCGGTAGTAGAGCATGGATTCATTGTAATAGGGACAGAGTCAGTTATAACAACTGTCTCATTAGAAAGATTAATATAAATACGAGTTGAATAAGCAGAATAATCTAATCTATGGGTTTTACCAGTCTCAGGAGATGAAAATGTGACCCCATTAGAGACAGTAAGTTCTTGAGCATCTGAAAAAACAAAAATATCGTCACCTGTTCCAGTTGCGATAGAATCTGTTACATCTCCTCCATTGATATTATATGTATTATCTCCATTACCAC
>JAAKFX010000060.1 GCA_011064865.1 Candidatus Anoxychlamydiales bacterium | reverse complement strand
GCAATAATCTAAAAAATCTCTTAGACAGCAATTTATTTACTCTTATAGATGTTGGAGCAACAGGCGGAATGGATGGTAGTTGGAATGAAATAAAAAAAAATTGTCATTATATTACATTCGATCCTGATCCAAGAGCTCAAATTATTAGCAGCTATGCTAAACATACAAACTATAATTATGCCCTCTGGTCAGAAAAAAAAGATAACCTTCCGTTTTATTTAACAAAATACCCCGAAGCCTCTACTCTTTTTCAATTAAACAAAACCACTCTATCATCATTTTTAAATAGTGAATGCCATGAACAAATAAAGATATCTAAAATTAATGCAAATTCAATTGAGAATTCACTTAACGATCCATTTGATTTTATTAAAGTGGATGCAGAAGGTGCTGATTTAGAAATACTAAAAGGAGCAGAAAAATTTTTAAAAGATTCATGTTTAGGCATTGAAGTTGAAGTATCATTTATTAATCGACATAAAAACGCTCCCTATTTTTCTGAAACTGATTCTTATATTAGAAATCTAGATTTTGTATTAATGGATCTTCAAACAGAGAAATGGATAAGAAAAAACAACACTTTTTCCACTAAAACCAACCCTCAACTAATTTGGGGTAATGCCATTTATGTCCTCTCAAAAGAAAGTTTATTGAAAAAATTAAAAACTCTTTCTCAAGAAAAAAGAGATCTAATATTTACTAAATATATCATGATTTTATTAATTTATCATTTTCATGACTATGCAATTGAACTATGTGATTATTTTAGTAATGAAAAGAAGTTGATATCTGAAAATTATATGGTGGATTTGAGAAAAATGATAATAAAATCAATGCCATCGCAAGTCTTTCACCTCTTAAAGTTGCTATTATCACTACTTATCCCTTCAATCTTAATCTGTATATTTTGTTTTTCTAAAAAAGCAAGAACTTCTTTAGTAAATTACTTAAAAAAACACCTAGTAGATCTCTCTCATTACTTAGTTAGACTATCTAGGTATGGACCAAGCAATGGCTGTATTTCAGGATAATTCTTTTGAAATCAAAGAGATATGTCTTTTAATTTTTTAGCAAAATTATCAACATTATGAATATCTAAATATTTTCTTCTCATCGCAATTATTTTTTCTTTTATTTTTGAACTATCACAAAGCTTTAATAGATTTTTTAACAAATCAGCGCTCTCCCAATCAACAATAAGTTCTTCTAAATCATATTTTTTTAATTCATTAGCCATCCAAGTATCTTTACTAATCGCCGGAGTAATTCCAGCTACAATAGCTTCAACAAAAATACCAGAAGTTCGATATCCATAACTTTTTTCAATATAAGGCAAAAGAAGCAGATCAGTATTTAACATTTTTTCATTATATTCTTCTCTAGTAAGATTATTTGGAAGAAATCGAACATTGTTATTTAGTGCAATCGTATTTTGAGCACTTTTAGCTACCTCTAAAGTAACTTTATTATTTGCATCTTTTAAAAGACTCGCTAATCTTTTAATTCTAAAAAGTCCCTTTTCTTTCCTCGTCAACCCCCCGGGCCACCAAAAAGAATAATGATCTTTTTTTTGTATTGCACTTCTTATAATAGAATTAGTATGAGGAATGGGCAGCACCTTAAAATCTCTTTTAAAAAAACTTCCATTTCTTTTAGCAACAAGCTCACTATCTGTTAAATATTTTACATTTTTTTTACCAAGAATCATTTCTATAAAATACAGAATATAACTATAGGGTTTTCCTTTTTTTATCATTACATCATGTTCAAATCTAAATAACAGCCAAAGTTGCATTTTTGGTCTAACTAATAAAATGCAAATAAGAAATAAAAAAAGAATAATAATAGTAAAATCCTCAGCAAATAGAACTGGGTTTTTAGATTTCTTAATTTTTCTAAAAACCTTTAAAAATGGAATAAAATTTTTTAAATTTTTTATTTTATTTTTTGTTTCCATTCCAAATATTGATTTTTGCCAATCACTCTCTAAATTATCTAATGAACACTTTTTAGGAATTATTTTGATATACTTCCAGTCATTTAAATTAGCAGCTTTTGTAAAAGCAATGTTATATTCATATTGATGACCTTCATTATTTTTAAGTGATGGAATAATTGAATAAATAGTAAGCATATATTTAAACAGATTTTAACATAGTTATTATCCTTAAGGTCCTATTTTCTGCATGATTCAATTTCACATTCAATACAATATCAATATTAAACGTTTTTTGTGAGAATCAAAAAGTCTTTGTCTGACATCACAATCCTTATAATCGTAAAAAGAAAATTCTACTCTTTCTGTAATAATTTTTTTTCTGAATATTTTAGACTTCATGTTTTTCTTTGGTTAATGATGCTAAATACTTTGGATGATGCCATTAAGTTGTATATTCAATATAAGACTCTGATCGTCTTTTAAAAAACCCTTATTTGAGTAATATTGACATTATTAATAATTACCACGCGTTATTTTTTTCATAATCCCATCTCAAGAGGTATTGATTTAGTGGATTTTGTTTAAAAAGTATTTTTAATTCTTCATCAAATTCTTCTTTCCACCTTCCTGATACTCCTTTAAAAAAAGTCGAAGAATTGGGGCTTCCATAAGAATTCTGTGCAATTAAACTAGCATCATTGAAGTTAATTGGGATTTCTAAAAATTTTGCTAAATCTAAAATTGCTTCAACATTACAAGATTTGTTGGAAATTAATTTTTCAAATTTACAAACGTATGTATTCTCGCATTTTCCGATAATTTCATCTATTCTATTAAAGCTTCGCACAAAACTATCAGTATTTAAAATAGCTTTTATTTTTTTCTTTCTATCATATTTCATCCAATCAGCATTTTGCAATCTCAATTGAGGCCAAATTTTCGTTATTTCCGTTCCTTTCGTTCCTGCCTTATCAAGAAAATCTACTAAAGAAATAACAGCATCTCTTGGATCTCTTAGCAATAAAATCTTTTGAGCTTTAGGATAATCGAAAACATACCAATAAACATTTTCTTCAATAGGATGAAAAAAATAAGGTTGATTACAATAAATTAACTTATTTAATGCATCTTTTGAATAGCTTGCTGTTGGCCCTATTGGTTTTATATCTAAAAGATTTTCAAGAATTACTTTTAGTAAATTAGTGCCAGATTTTGATACTGTGATACATAGAATACCTTGATAACTTTTATTATTTTCATGCACTGATATCTGTTCGAATGCAAAAAGATTAACATGTATTAGATAAAAGAATAAACTTGTAAAAAACAAAATTTTCATATTATTTTTTTTTATTAAAAGTTCTAAAAATTTTATAAAAAATAATTATTTATCAATATTAAATCTTTCCATGGCAATTTTCTCATAAAACAACTAAATTTTATACAGAATAGATCAATAAAGTCAAAATATATTAGGCTTGATTCAGAACCAATAAGTTTATTAACTATTTATGGGAATTATTTTATATACCGACTGCCATTTAATATTAGAATCTTTTGTGATTACGTGTATAAAAATGCCCTTTATAATTTTGAAGAAGGGGTATTACTGAATATTTCTTAATCAATTATATTCATTTTAATAATAACAAAATAACAATCTCCTAGGAGATATTGATAGCTATTATCCCATTTATATAAATAAGGATTAACATTATTTCAATTAACCCCACTCCTTCCAATATCTAAATACTTGTAATTATTTCCTTCTTTTATTTCATTCCTAAGTCTCTTTCCTTAAAAGAAATAATTGCTCAACATCAACATTTCCAAGTATTTACATGTTGCTCAAACCTATTATCATTAATAAGATGAAAAGTTTGGTCAAAAGATTTTTTTCTTAAAGGATTCATTTTATTAACTAATACATTCAAAATATATTTTAAATAACTACTGGGGCTCTCTTCAATAGATCGTAAATTATACAGGTGTTTTTTTAATTTTTTCTCGTACTTTACTACTTTTGATTTCGGAAATTTTTCTTTTATAAAAGTTAACAGTAAAAATGCATAGTCTATATCAGTACTTATATGTTTGACAAAAGATTTTCTATAATTCAATGAAGTCATAAATACATTTTCAAGATCTTCTAGATTATACTTTGAAAAAGCATATTCTATTCCCGCAAGCGTTCTGTGTAAATACCAAGCTCTTAAATCTTCTATTTCAGCCAAAGGACTGCAAGTAGTTTGTCCTTCAGGATAATTCAAAAAAACCCCCAATGTTTTAGGAATATGTTTTGTTTTAATATATGGAAGAATTCGATTTTTAAATTCAGTGTCCCCAGCAGCTCGGAACGTGGCGTCATAATAACCAAAACGATCATGAATATTTCTTCGATATAAAGCCCCAACCCAAGATAAATAACAGGTATCTAAGTAAACTAACTCTTGTTTATATCCCGTCCTATCATAAGTCATAATATCTTTTTTCCAAGTCCCATATTCATCAACTTCTGTTACAACACTATTTGCTTGCATCCAATCTATATCTGAATGATTGTCTAATTCTTTAGCTAAAAATTCTAATGTTTCTGGAAAAATCATTTCATCTACACCTAAAAAAGAAAGATACTCTCCTCGGGATAATGATATTCCTCTATTCCAGGCGCTTTGAATGGTCTCTCTTTTAGAAGTTTTTGCATATACCATAGGAATATCACTAGACTTTTTAAAAGACTTAAATACTTCATAATCATTCAAAGGCGATGCTGTTTCAACGAAAATTAATTCAAGTTCTTCTTTTTGAAAAAGCGTTTGCTGTTCTATTGAAGATAAAAAAAGAGCTAATTTGTCAGCAGCATTATACAATGATACAATTATAGATACTCGATAATGATTTTTTTTTCGACAATCATCAAATATGATATAATCATTATTAATATTCGGTTTTAAATGATCTTTATATGCCTTATTTAAAAAACTTAAACATTCACCTTTATTATCGATGTCTTTACCATACATTGCTAAAGCAGCTTCAGCTTCCTTATTAAACCCATGTTTTTTTAATTCCAAAACGACCAAACCTAATCTATTAAATTTATCGTGTCCGAGTAATCTAATGATTCTCAAATCATATACTAATGAAATTAAAGAATTTCCCAGATACCTTGAAAGTCGAGTAATTTTTTTCCAAATATTTACTCTGCAATAATTATAATACTCTGAAATTGAAAAATAATTTGATAATTTTATTTTAATCAACTCTATATTATATTCGCTTAAATTATGAACTTTATTTATTTTCCTACTAAAACCTGCTACTCTTAATGAATGAGCGATAATTTTTACAATATAACCTTTCAGTAAAAACATTCTCAAAAATTCTTTTTTACTAGATAAATATTTAAGTAATTTGTCTCTATTTTTTTTCACAAATATTAAAACTCTATGAATAATCTCAATCTTAGCTGCTAAATTTAACATTTTAAAAAAAATTGACTTATTTTTTTTTTGCTCGTTTTCTAAATTATTATAAATATCCTCAAGAATTTTCACAGTATATTGATTGAAATTTCCTGGCTTTTTATAAATTTGATCAAAGGAAAAATGCTTAAGAGGTTTTAATTTCAAATCATTAATTTTTTTCCTCAAATTAACACGATACTTATCATAATTTAAAAGAAGGTTTGTTATTGGCTTTAAGCACGAAAAAATATTTTCTTTTTCTATAATTATATAAGGAAGACCTTTGAATTTTTCATTAATAAAATCTATAACACCGGCACCACTACCTATTGCAACAGGACAGCCCGACAACAAAGCTTCAAGTCCAATAATATTTAATGTGTCATTTCTAGATGGTAAAATTGCAAGAGTTTTTGAAGAAAAAACTTTTTCTTTTTGCTCTTTGGTGAAAATAGAAGAAAAATCTATACATAAAGATCTCGATTTAGCTAGATTTTTTAGTATAAGAGAAGAATCATCCTTACTAAAGCATTTAGAAGCAGGTCCCATTATACTAGCATTTTTATAAAGGCTCTTATTTAATTTCCACAAAATATTTACAAATATGTCTGGCCCTTTTCCTCTTTCTGTTCGACCTAGAAAAACTAGTCTGGGAGTTTCGTTGCAAGACAGTGATTCTTTTATTTTAGGAATATTTACAAAATATAAAGGATTTATATATTCTGCTCTAATACTTGTTTTTTTCCACCATTGTTCAATATACCTCTTGCTAATTGAATACCGAATATCAACACTTTCATATTGCATTTGCTCAATTTTTTTTAATTCTTCAAAGCTATGACTTGATGCATCCCAATCTAATTCAAAGGTCGTAGACACATTTCCATGCATCGCAAGGACAATTTTTTCGCATTTAACCTTAAATTTTTTTAAAGCAGGGCGAAGAAAAAGTCCCGTTATATGATAATCTGGAATTTCAATAATATTAAAATGTTGCCCTTCAATGGAACTTGCAGCTTTGTTTGCTAATCTATAACAATTTTTCAAATTAGCAGTATAGAAAGAGACGTCAAATTTATCAAAAAAATATCTATATTTAATAATAAATGCATTAGCAGGTCGTTTATTATTTGTTTTTTCTTTATTTGAAAAATAATAATAATCTATGTGCGAATTTTTTTGGATTATATTCTGATATATAGTTGCCCCGCCTCCAACAACAGAAAACAAATCAAAATCTAGAATTAATACCTTCATTGCATCTACTTTCAACAAAATTTGATAAAAAAAGAATAATCTATATATATATATTTTAGAAACAATAAACTCAAAAAACTACAAATTAAAATGATATTTTTATTAAAATACCTGCTTTAGGTAATCGATAATTTTAAGAGGTAGGTCTATTGGCAATATTCATTAATTTATGAAAAATTTTTGTCCTATTTTTTTCATATTATTTTTAAAAAATGGCCATGAACTTTCTGTATGAAATTTTACTTTTTGCCATTCATAAAATCTTTGTAATCTGAGATTTAGCGAAAGATTAAACTTCGATAATTTTTTTATTTTTTTATTTTTTTCATCTATTTCATAAAAACCATCATAATGTAAGGCGAAAAATTTCTTGTTATTTTTATAGAAATATAAATGAGAAATAGCTTCTAAAATATATGTAAATATCTTTTCTTTCGGATTATGTGCAGGGTAAACATTGTGTCTAATGTATTTTGTAAGATTTGTTTTCAGTTGATATTTATCATCGAAAAAATAATTTATTAAAGGCTTATAAAAATTAACGTATTCTAATAAATCGTCCCTACTATTGAATCCAATATAATTACAAAAAAGATCTGATGAATGTTTAACCTCATTGGATAAATGTAAGTCAAACACTTCCTTAATTAAATTTGAAGTATCAGAAGTAAAAGGAAAAAACCTAAATTTCCATTCCTCCCTTTTTATTTTTTTTTCCCAATTTGAAAAGGAAACCCATCTAATAGGTCTATCATAGCTTGGAAAAAATCCAAAACTATATTTCTTAAGTAATTTAAAGAGATCATTCCAGTAATAATCAATACTATTTAAAAGCCATTTGTTTTTTTCATAAAATCGTGAAGATATCATAAAAAAAGGATATTCACAAAAACTATATTTTTCTTCTGCCAAAAGAAATGACCATTCTCCAAAATCCTTTTTTCCAGCTTCATATAATAATGGATCCAGATCACATTCGATAAAACATCTTTTATTTGTTAAAACTTCGGGTATCTTCTTATCAATAAGATAATAAATATAATTTTTCTCACTTTTTAAAAACCGCTCATCCAAAGGCTTTTTTTTATTTTCATAATTAGTAATTACATATATTGTCTCTTTCATGTTGTCTCCCAAAATTATTAAATAATTATATTCTCTAAAGTGAATTATCCTAACATGCCTTATGGATCAATTAAAGAAAAAAAAATGCAGTAAACTTTTGACAAAATTTGACTTAAAAAATTGAATTAAGCTTTCCTCCATCAACCTTTAGACACGTTCCAGTTATCCATGAAGCATTATCACTTGCTAAAAAAATCACCATATTTCCAATATCCTTACCTGCCCCCAAAACACCTAAAGGAACTTTATTTCTATCTACCTTGTTTAATTCCTCTTTAACTTTTTCAAAATTGACATAATTTTTTTTAGAAAAACATTTTAGAAAATTAGCTCTAGAATCACCATCGATTATTCCAGGACAAATCACGTTGACAAGAATATTGTCTTTCGCAAATTTATTAGCCATATATTTTGTAAAATTAATAGTTGCAGCTTTAGTTATTGCATAATGAGGATTATATTGCCCCGGTTCAATTCCAGCTACTGATGAACTATTTATTATCCTAGGATATGTCGATTTCTTTAACCAAACATGAGAATACTTAATAAATGTACCTTACTCATAACATTGAGTGAAAAGCATTTATCCAATCTTCAGCATTTAAATAGAAAATATCGCCATATTGAATAGCTCCCCCTACATTGTTAACTAAAATATCTAATTTCCCAAAACGTTTAATAGTTTTAGAAATTATTTCTTGCACATCTGCTTCTTTTGTAGAATCGCCTGGTGCATAAAAAATTTCTTCATTTTCTTTAGATAATTTTTCTTGTAACTGCCTTAAAGTTTTTTCTCTTCGTGATCTTAAAACTACTTTTGCTCCAGTCTTTAATAATGAAATAGCAATATCTTTGCCAATTCCTTGAGAACTTCCCGTAATTAAAGCAACTCTTGATTTCAAATTCATAAAAAAATCAGCATATGTTGATATAGGCATTAAAAAGTTTATATTTCAGTATACATAATTTAAACAAATATAAACAAAAGATTATAACAAATGACAAGAGCTACCTCATTAAAAATTTAATTTACGTTTGGGAATATTACTTCAAGAATAACATCATTGCATCCTGCTTATTTTTTTTAATTCTTTAATAGTGTTAGTCTTTTTTTTTATATTTTTGAAGCATGTTTAAAACAGCTATGATTATCAATTCCTATTTTTCTATTTTCTTATCATCAATTTAGATCTAAGATTTGATCATCTTTCATGGCTAGTGCAAATAAGGCAATAATGCAGTTATCTCTTCATTAAATTCTAATGGAATAGCTAACCAAGTCTGTAAGTACGTATGGGATTGCTAGAAATCCATAGCCAGGCCTAACACGTTAATCCATATCACAGTCATAGTCAAGTTCTTCCATCTGCCGAATTGTATCAGGTTCCCAACATCCTTTTTGAAATCCATGTTCAAAAATTACCAGGGGTCTTTGCGTTAATAGCAATTGCCTTGCATCTCTCATAACTGCATGTTCATGACCTTCAACATCTATTTTGATAAATCTAACAGAAGAAAAATTATTATCTTCGAGAAGATAATCTAATTTTTCAGTTTGCACATCTACAATCGCTGTATCTCCTGGCATTCTTTCTTTATTCCAGAGTGACGTTTCAAGCGTAGAAGATCATGGCCTCACATCATTAGGATAGATTTTCATAGGAACTACTTCATTTGTAGTATCAGAAACTGCTCTATTTCGTGCAAGTACGTTAGTAATAGATAGGCTACTGAGCCGAGCTGCTAAATGAACATATATAGAGG
>JAAKFX010000006.1 GCA_011064865.1 Candidatus Anoxychlamydiales bacterium | reverse complement strand
CAAACAAAACTGATGATGCAGTTCCTGCATCTCAACCTGTTGTTCAACCACAAACAACAAAACAAAGAATTGTAACTGCATTTTCAAATCCAAAAACATCTTTTGTTACTGGAATTGCTCTAACAGTTATAGCTTGTTACGCAAAAGGCTGCTAAGCTTTTTTTTATACAATTTGTATAAGATGAAAACCTATGGTAAAAATTTACCATAGGTTTTTTTTATGTCTTAAAATAAAAATACTAAAATTGTATACTTTGAAAAAACAAGAGTTATTTTTATGAAAAAATTATTTCTAATATTTTTATTTAGCATTTCATTTATAGGTATACAAAACACTGTTTTGGCAGATGATATTGAACCAAAGAGTGAATTAATCACTGAGATGGATAAAGATGAGATTTACCCTGTTTTTGAACAGCCTGAATATAAACCTGCATTTTTCAAAATGTTACTGATATTAATAGCATTGATAGCGTTAATATTTTTAACATTTTGGATATTTAGAAAGTTGATGAGAATGAGAGTTAATCAAACAAATCTCACGAAAAACATTAAAATATTAGAAAAAAGAGCTCTTAGTCCCAAAACGCTGCTGTACATAGTAGAAGTTGATGGTAGAAGAGTATTGATTTCGGAATCAAATCTAGAAGTTAGAAAACTAAAAGACTTAGAATAGTTTTTCTATTTTTTTGGAGATATTACATTAACATCTGTTAGTTTGCCTATTGGTTGAAAGCATGGAGCTAGATAAAAGACAACTTTTTGATCTCTATGTAAAAGAGTATTGAATATAGCTCTAATTAGAGTTTTATTTTTAAACTCTTTATTATTTGTGAAATGATAAGTGATATCCATATTGTAGTTTGATTTTCTTTCTATATTTGCGATGAGTTTTTTCCCATGATTAGGAAAAGCTATAGTAAAGATAGATGCGAATTGCAAAGCTAAAGTATAAAAAGGGACTCTAACAATGAAGATAACATCTTCTACGAGATACTGAACAAGTTCTATTCTGGATATACAATAGTTCTCAACGAGTTTAATAATTCTCAAATGCACAAAATCATCTAACATAGTAGCGGAGCTATTCCAGAAACCCTTAAAACAATCAAACCCTATTAGCAAAATATTAAATGAAATTTTCAAGCACATAATGGCTGGGCTAAATAAAAAGACAAATGCAGCTTTTCTTAGAGTTTCAAAATAAGTATGCTTTCGGTAGCGCTCGAAATTTGTAAGATCTATAACTTCTATTTTTTCTCTGATAGAGAGATCTTTTTTTACCGATACAACTGTATCTTCGCGAAATCTAGTAATATTTAAAGATGGAATTTTCATTCGCTATCAAATTTAGGATTATTTAAAATTTCAGAAAATACAAAAAGATCCTCTATTTCATTATCTTGAAAAAACTTCAAAAAATGATTTTCATCATCTGACATTTCTTCTTCTTTTTCTAAGTCTTTTTCAATCATATTTTTTGGTTTTTGGTTTTAGGTTTAGAGATAAAATCTCTCATTGATGTATCTGCTTGGATATTTTTTAGTTTAAAATAATCCAAAACACCGAGGTTTCCACTTTCAAAAGCTTTAGCCATAGCAATAGGCAATTTACTTTCAGCCTCTTTAATTTTAGCAATATTTTCTTGTTCTAAAGCAACAGCCATTGCTCTTCTTTCTTCTGCTTTTGCTCTTGCAACTTTTTCTTGAGCTTCTGCTCTTTTAACTTCTAATCTAGCACCAACATTCTCTCCGATTGTGATATCAGCAATATCAATTGATAAAATTTCATAAGCAGTACCAGCATCTAAACCTTTTTCCAAAACAAGTTTCGAGATATTTTGAGGAGATTCTAAAACTATTTGATGATTTTTTGATGAGCCTATAGTAGATACAATCCCTTCCCCTACCCTTGCAACAATAGTCTCTTCAGTAGCGCCGCCGACTAGCTGTTCGATATTGGTTCTAACAGTTACTCTAGCGCAACATTTCAGCTCAATTCCATCTTTAGCAACAGCTGAAATTTCACCGGTCGGAGGACAATCAATAACTTTTGGATTAACAGATGTTTTTACAGCTTCAAAAAGATCTCTTCCAGCTAAATCGATAGCAGTTGCTTGCTTCCAGTTAAGTTTTATATTAGCTTTATCAGCAGCGATCATAGCTTTGACAACTTCAGAAACTTTTCCACCTGCTAAATAGTGAGTTTCTAGATCTGCAACGCTTATATCTTTGAGACCCGCTTTAAAAGCTGTAATTCTAACACTGATAATAAGTTTTGGAGGGATTTTTCTAAGGCTTATACCGATAATATTAAAAAGAGAAATAGGAGTACCTGTTACAAAAGCTTGAAACCAAAGTTTCACATATTTTGAAACCATAGATAGAAAAATAAAAGCAAAAAATCCAACTACTAAAAATAGCAAAGTTGGTATAGAAGTAAAATTAATTTGAGCTAAAATATTCATATTATTCTCCATGTAGTTCTTTAACAATAAAGTTTGATCCTTGACCATCTATAATTTTTATTTTTTTTCCTTTTACGATGTAATTTTCTTTAGTGATTGCAAAGTAGTATTTATCGTTTATTAAAATTTTTCCAGAAGGTCCAAGATCTGTAAAAGCTATTCCATACTTTCCGATTAGATCTTTTTTCAAAATAGAAGCTCTAAATCCTTCTTGATCTGAATTTAAAAAAATATCTTTATTGGTTTTGATTTTTCGAAGAGCTATTTTAATAACTAAAAATATAGCTAAAATTAATATAGATAGAAAAAAACCAAAATATAGAATTTTTATCTTTTCAACTATTAACAAAAAAAGTGAAGTTATGAGCAAAACAGATCCTCCAATTGCGAAGATGCTACCTGGCAGAAAAAATTCTAGATAGATCAGTAAAAGGCCCATGAGAGATAAGATAATAGCAATGAACATAGTTTCACTTTATAGTTTTTAGATTAAATAATATAATCGAAAGAACTTAAATTACAATTTTTTTATTAAAATATCTATTGACCTTCTATTAGATATGAAGCAAAATTTTAAAAAAGGCCGGTTTAAAAATAGATGCGACTTTTTCAAAAAATATTAATAATTTTCATTTTCCCTCTCTCGATATTTACATTAAACTATGATGTCAAATTTTCTGGACTAAAAGATAGAGCTGCAATAAATGCAATTAAAAGAGTTTCAAATCTAGTAATTTTACAAAAAAGAGCCCCGAAAACAATCAATGCCCTTAGATTTAGAGCTAATAGCGATATGCCAGAGATGATAAAAATTCTACATTTTTATGGGTTTTATGACGCAAAAATAGAGATAGAGTATGAGGAGAAAGAGTTTGATAATAACATTATTGTAAATATCTTTATTATACCAGGACCGAGATACACAATAAAGGATGCTAATATTTACATAGATTGTATTGAAAAAAAGAAATTAGATTCAATAGATATTTCAATAGACGATTTAGATTTAGAAAAAAACAGCCCTTTAATTACTCAAAAGATCTTAAATGCTCAAAAAAAGCTTTTATTTTTGTTAGCAAGCAAAGGCTATCCTTTAGCAAAAGTGGAAAAAAGAGATGTTATAATAGACGTAGCTCATAAAAATGCATCTATTGATTGGTGTATTGATTTGGGATCTTTCTCTTTATTTGGACCAACCTCGATTACAGGGCTTAAAGATATTGATAAGAGTTTTATTGAAAAAAAGATTAATTGGGATAAAAAAAAGACCTATGACATAGAAAAGGTAATACAAACGCAACAAGATCTATTAAAAACAAATTTATTTAGCTCAGTTGCTATTATTCATGATGATAAGGTTGATAAAAACTGTGATCTTAACATGCATATAAAGCTTGTTGAAGCTTTGCATAAATATGTAACAGCTGGAGTTAGCTATGCAACTGTCGATGGATTTGGAGTCTCTTTTGGTTGGGCTAATAGAAACTTTAGATCTCGAGGGGAGATTTTAGCTATTGATGCGAATATAGCTCAAAGACTTTTTTTGGGAGCAGCAACATATAAAAAACCTAATTTCATAAAAAAGAATCAAGATTATGTACTTAGATTTGAAGCCTCTAGAGATAAGATACCAATAACATATTTAGCGTTTAATTATTCAATGGAGAATAGAATTGATAAAAAAATTTCAAAAAAAGTTGATGGATCTTTAGGTTTTAATATGGAGTATGATGAAATTACTCACAGTGCAAATGATGGAAACTTTTTTTTATTATCTCTTCCTATGTATTTAAAATACTCATCAGCTAATCATTTATTAAATCCGACACATGGACAGACAATAATTTATAGAGCATGGCCATTTAAAAATACGATAAATTCAGCTAAAGCATTTTTCAAACAATCGTTAACATACAATTTATATATCCCCTTAGAAAAATTTAAAAATTTTATTTTAGCGCTAAGGCTGCAACTCGGATCAATTTTCGGAGCTAATGTTTTTGATCTTCCTTTAACCAAACTATTTTTAGGTGGCTCTGATGATGATTTAAGAGGATACAAATATAGAACTGTAAGTGAGCTAAATGCTAAAAATGAGCCGATTGGAGGAAGATCTGCAATTTATGTATCGATAGAGCCTAGAATTAGGCTTACTGAAAAAATTGGCTTAGTTCCTTTTACAGATCTTGGAGTAGTATCTAGAAATGAATTTCCAACAGTTAATGAAAAGTGGTTTAAATCTGTCGGAATAGGTCTTAGATATTTTTCATTTTTTGGCCCCTTAAGATTTGATGTAGCATTTCCGTTAGATCGAAGAAGTGCTATAGATTCAAGATATAAAATTTATGTAAGTGTAGGACAAACATTTTAAAAAAATTATGAAAAAACCAAAGCATCAAAAAATATTTTATCATCTAATAATTTGGATAATAGCTTTTTTCTTTATTGCAATATCTGCATCGATAATTACCCTTCAAACATCTTATGGAAAAGAAAAAATCAAAGCATCTCTGATATCATTTTTTCAAAAAAACAACATTGATATCCAAATAGGAACAATTGATGGGCTAGTTCCTTTTGAGTATAAATTTAAAAATGTTTCAATTGGATTTGACTCTAAAAAGATAGAGATCGAAAAGCTCTATTGCAGGATTAAATTTATACCACTTTTAAAAAAGGATCTAAGCTTCAAATCTTTTGTTGCAACAAACATTACATACAAAGATTTAAATAGTTCAAATATTTCAAAATCTGAAACGGATATTTCTAATGCTTTAGCTAAAAATGTTCAAAAAACTACTAATTGGATATCTATTCCTATAAGAGTGAACTTTGATAGTTTAAAATTAAATGATCTGCACATAGAAGCTAATGATACAGATATAGCTTTTAATATTACTGGAAAAGCAAAGATTTTAAAATTTGGAAAAATGATAAAAGCGGATCTAGATATTCGAAGAAAAGATTTTCCAAAATCTTATTTAGAGATATTTTGCAGACTGTACAAAAAAGATAGAGCCTTTAGGGCAACATCGCATTTAAATGTAGCTTCTTCAAATGCTCTAAAACCATTTTATAAAAAAGATACAGATTTTGCTTTTAACATTACTGTAGATAGCAATGGATACTTAAATACTTTTGAAAATCTTGAAAATCTGTTTTCAAAAATTGAAGGAAAAGCATCTGGTAGTATTTTCAAAATAGAAAATCTACAAAACGAAAAATTAGCTACAATATTTAACAAAGAGAGCAATTTTTCATTTGATTTTGCAACATTGAATGATATGAGCTTAAATATTTCAAAAGCTTATTTAAAAAATGATCTTTTGCAAATATATCTAGATGCATTACTTAGAAAAAATCTCTCTATTGCAAAATCCAATATTACTATGAGAGTAGATGAGTTAAAAAAACTAAATAGTGAGCTTTTTGGATCATTTATTTTTAAATCAAGTTATGAAAACAGCAAACTTTTTGCTGAATTTAATTTTCTAGATTTTTCTATAGCGGATGTATCTTTTATAGATCTTAAAGGCATTATTAATGGAAATTATTCAAATGATGTTTTAACAGTTAAGCTAAATGCTAACACTTTTTTATTAAACCAAGCTTTTAAACTTACAAGTGATTTAAAATATGCAAACTCATTTTTAAGCTTTTTGAATTTGAATATAAACTCCCCTTCATCAAATCTTTTAGCTAATGTATCAATTACCCCCTCTTTTAACTTGATAGGAACTGGCAGGCTGCATTTTGAAGATCTATCGCAGCTTCAAGCTTTGAAAACAAATCTCACATTTAATGGAAGAGTTGATACTAAATTTGAATTTAATCAAAAAGTTGAGGCAGATACATCCTTTCAAAATCTATATTTAAATATCGATGTTAATGATTATTATTTTGAAAAAGTTTATGGAAAAACAGCTAAACTATTAGTAAATATAGACAATCCATTTTCAACAGCTGAGATAGATCTAAAATCGAGATTTAAAGATTTAAAATTTCATGATCTTCAAATAGATAAAATAGATTTTTCAACATCTACAAATGAGGAAAACTGGCCGTATCAGTTAAATCTTATAGCTAATTTAAAAAAACCATTTGAGATGGACTCTACAGGTTTTTTCAAAATCAAAAAAGACGCATTTACTTTAAATATTCAAGATCTGAAAGGCAATTTATTTAATCAAAGTTTTATCTCACCAAAACCTATTTTCATCGATGTAACAAAAGATAAATTTTTACTCTCAGATTTAGATATTGAATTTGCTACAGGTTCTATTTTAGCGGATATTAATTTTAGTAATAAAAAATCTACAGCCAAAATAAATCTTAAAAACTTTCCTTTAGATTTTTTATCAATAAATCCTTTAGATCTAGATGTTACAGGAAATGTTGATTTAAATTTGGATCTTGAAAAAAGATTAAAAACTGTAGGAAGCTTAGATATTTCAATAAATAATCTAAATATTTTAGCACTAGCTGATAAAGAGCCTTTAAGAGCTAACTTTTTATTAAAATCCACAATTGAAGATGATTATTTTAATTTTGATAGCTCTATGAAATTAAAAAACACTCAACTGATGAAACTACAAGGCAAGCTGCCAATAGATTTAGATTTAGTAAAATTAAAAATTGGCTTAAATAACCAAAAAAGTCTTTTAGCTAATATAAATTATAATGGCAAAGTTGAAGAGCTTTTAGATTTTGTAAATATTGGCCCACAAAGAGTGGAGGGAGATTTAAAAACAGATCTTAAAATATCTAATAATTTAAAAGATTTAAAAATAGATGGCACCGGCTCATTTAAAAATGGCTATTTTGAAAACTACTATACGGGAACTATCATAAAAGATATAGATGCTGAAGTTATAGCTAAAGATGAAAAGATAACTCTAGAGTATCTAAAAGGCAAAGATCCCGAAGGGGGAAAACTTCAAGCAGATGGTATCTTTTCTTTATCTGAGAAAAAAGAATTTGCATTTTATTTTAAAGCTCAGCTTCATGATCTTTTATGTGTAGATTCAAATATAATCAGATCATCTGCTAGCGCTATATTTGAAATATCGGGAGACAGACTATCATCGATAGCAAAAGGCAGTGCTAAAATAAATAATTTAGAGATGACGATTCCAGATAAGTTGCCGATTGTAATTCCAGATTTAAAACCTACATTTATATCTTTTCCATATGCAAAAAACAGTAAACAACAACAACCTCCTAAAATATATCCTATACATCTAAATTTTGATCTCAATGCTACCTCTCCTATTAAAATTAATGGACAAGGTTTAAAATCTACTTGGATGGGAAATTTTAAAATCGGTGGAACTTATATGAATTTTGAAACTTTAGGAGAGCTAAAACTTTTAAAAGGAAGCTATGTTTTTGCAGGCAGACATTTTGATTTAACAAAAGGAAGCGTAATGTTTACAGGAAAACCAAATGAACTTCCTATTTTAGATATATCTGCAACTATGAATCAAAAGGGCGTTAAAATTATTGCTGATGTTGAAGGACCACTTGACACTCCAAAAATTTCATTTAGCTCAATTCCTCCTCTTCCATCTTCCTCTATCTTATCACTACTTATTTTTGGTCAGCAACTATCCGAGCTTACAGATTTCCAAACAGTAGAGCTAGCAACTACAATGAGTCAAGATTTAGATGATTCGACACTATCTTCTAATTCCATGGCAAATCTCGGAATTGATAGATTTAACATAGTACAACCATCCGCAACAGATCCAACAGCTCCCGATCAAATGGCAATTCAACTAGGAAAATACATTTCCAAAGGAGTAGTAGTATCTCTCTCTCAAGGAGCAGAACAAGGAAGTTCAAATATTATAATAGAGGTCGATTTGAAAAAGGGATTTATCTTTCAAGCAGAGTCACAACAAGAGCAAGAACAAGGTAAATTCTCTTTAAAATGGAGACACAATTATTAATAAATTGTAAATTAATAATTTTAATTGTATAAAAAAATAAAAATCTAAACTATTGTCTTTATTACTTTTATATAAAAAAGAAAAAATAAAATAAATAATCCATAGTCAAAAATACGCTTTAAGATTATATTAAATATAAGCAAAGCCTATAAAAGGTTATAAATATTAAAAGTATTAAAAGGAGGCTAATATGGTAGATTGTAATAGAGGAGGAGTTGATGTTGCACCATCATATGCATCATTAGAAACTTATACTAAAGTAAATCCCAGTTTAGAAGTAACTAAATTTGCAACTCTAGTTGAAACTCATTTAAATGGAAAAATAGAATCACTAATCGCTCAAGTAGAACAAAATACAGACAACTACAATAGCGCTACATCTTTAGTAGAAGCTCTTACAAAAATTTTATTAAAAAATGATGCGTTTAAAAATAAAGTTATTGATTTTGATTTACCTGAATTTAAAGAAATAAAACAAATCATCGAAGAGTTGAATAGACAACATATTTTAGATGCAAATGATATTCAAGACTATAAATTTGATTCGAAAACGAGTCTAGAAATTTTTATAGCAAAACTAGAGGGTCTTAAAACCAAAATAAGCAATCAAAGCCAAATACCTTTGATTCAAATGCAACCTTTAATGAATCAATTAGAATTAATGATTAAAATTGCTAAAGCTATCATGGATGCTGAAGCGAATTTAGATGCACACATAAATTCAATGATGCGCGGATAAAAGATATATGCAACTTTTTGAAAAAATAGATGAAGAAAAATATCAAATAGCAAAAAACCTATATGAAAATGGTGTATTGCATGGAGCTAAAAATCTATTTTTAGAGCTCATTTTATCAAATCCATTTATTTGGCAGCTGTGGTTTTCAATTGGAGCGATATATCAAAGAGAAAAAGATTATATTGAAGCGATTAAATCGTATAATATAGTTTTAGTTTTAGATAAAAAAAATGCAAATGCTTATTTTCATATAGCAGAGAGTTTTTTATCTTTAAATGAAAATAAAAAAGCTGCGATTAATCTAGAGCTTGCTGATAAATACTGCCAAGATAAAAATTTAGAAGAAAAGATACAAATTTTAAAAAAACAAAATAATTTATAAAAAAATATGTCAAGAAAATCAATAGAAGCAATTGAAGGCTCTGAAGGGAGCTCTGCGATAGAGGAAAAAAGAAGAATAGCAAGATCGCAAGGCTATTATTCACCTGAGATGCAAAAGTTAAGTGCAGAACATACAACAACTGGTTCTTTTGGATTTCTAAAAGATCCAATTGCAGCAGCTAAAAGTTTATTTACAAGATCTAAAATTACTATTGAACAAATGATTAAAACTGAAAACTCTCAAAATTTTAATATAGCATCATCGCCAGCAGCTACAGGACCTGCTCTACCTGATTTACCGACTCAAGACTCTCAAAATTTAGATACTTTGGCAGTAGCTACAAAAGATACTGCATTAAACATAGAAGCTGAAAAAGCTCTAAAAGCTACAAATGTACAAGCTGAAGCTGATAAAATTGTAGATAATGCAACTGGAAATATAGGAGCATCTCAACTTTTAAATGAAATAGATGCTAAAAAAGCTGCTGATGATAAAACAAATACAGCACTAGGTGTAAAGATTGCTAAAGCTATTCAAAGAAATGAGCTAATTTTTCAAGATATTTGCTCAGTACTTTTAAGAAATGTAGATACTCAAAATGAGAATATGGTCAAACTATCTAAAGAAGATAGTGAGCATTTAAGACAATTAATAGAAGAGCTTTCGAAAAAAGAAGATACAGAAACTGTTAAAAATCTATTAATGATTGCATCAGCATCTAGCGCAATTGTTATAGGAGCATTGCTTTTAGCGCCTGAGACATTAGCAATAGCTGGAGTAGGAGCTGCTACATCTTCTTTGTGTGGAGGGCTATTTATAACATCTGGGATTGCAGATATAGTTTTAAAAGGAATTCTTCCAAAGATTGGTGGTTATGAAAAGCTAGCATCTTTATTTACAAACGATCCGACAAAAAAGCAAAATTTAGCTGATAATTTTTATTTAGCAGGATCTATTGGCAACACTATTGTAAAAGTAGCAACATCTATTGCAGCAGGACCTGTTTTAGGTAAAGTTCTTAGCTGGGCTCAAGGGCTAAATATTTTTACAACAGGAGTTGATTTTGCTAATGCTGGAATAAATGCAAAATCAAACTATCATGAATATAACTATAAAAACGTTGAAGCAGAAAAAATAAAAATTGATGGAAATATTAAAGACAGCCAATTTAATATAGAAAAAGCATTTGAAAGTTTAAAATCTGCAAATGAGATGGAAGAAGCGACTGGAAAAATATCTTTTCATATTTTTCAAATTCTGCAAGAGATACAACAAAGTATTTTAAATAAAGGGAGGTAAAAATGTCATTAGAAGAAGTTCAAAAAATTGAAGGTAATTCTGGTAGAGGAAATATAAAGTTTCAATTAGCAAATGCTGCAGTTCGTTGGCAGCAAACTCTAAGTGATGCCAATGTACATTTATCTGAGGATATAGAAAGCAAAACTATTGAAGGTCGGAATGCAAATAATAGCTCTCAGACAGCAAAATTTAGAGAAGCTCTTCCATCAGGGATAGCTAGCGGAGCGCAAATTGCAGCTACTTTTGCATTAGCATACTTTGGACAAAAAGATTTTCTCTCTCCTGCCTCTCAAGTAATTTCTCTAATGAATGAAACTGCAAAAAAATCATTTGAAGCTAAGGGAATTTCATCTTCAGGATCGGAGCAATATATCAGAATAGCTTTAGATCAATTAAATCAAATGGTATCGATGATCTCAAAATTATGTTCTGAAATAACAAATGAAGTCACAAATTTAAACAGACAAACTGGCATCATGTAATCTTTTCTTTTGATAAGAAATTTCATATTTCATATAGTCCGGCTTAGATAGAAGTTTATAGAAGATATGTACGTTTTAGTTAAGTCAATATTATTAAATTTTCTTAGTGGGGTTGGAGAATACATCAGATTGATATCTGATGTATCAAAATCTGTATTCCATAAATTTCCGAGATGGGCACTTATTAGAGATCAGCTTTTTGCAATAGGAGTGATGTCACTCGGTGTTGTTGCAATAACAGGAATGTCAACAGGGGTTGTACTAGCTGCTCAAAGCATCTATCAGCTAAGCGCAAAAGGTCTTGCTAATATTACAGGAGTTATGGTTGCAAAAGTTATGATCACAGAACTTGGACCTGTACTTACTGCATTTATGGTTACAGGAAGAGTCGGGGCTGCAATGTGTGCTGAGCTCGGCACTATGAAAGTAACTGAGCAGATAGATGCAATAAGATCAATGGCAGTGAGTCCCAAAAATTATCTAATAGCTCCGAGATTTATTGCTGGAATTATAATGGTACCTCTTTTAACGGTTTTTAGTATTTTGATGGGAATTTTAGGAGGATATTTAATATCTACATATTTTTTTAATATGAGTGCATCTGCTTATTTTTCTCCAATGCCACTTCAGATCACAGCTTTTGATATTTTTACAGGAGTGATAAAATCTATTATCTTTGGGATTCTTTTAGTTAGCATTTGTTGTTTTAAAGGAATGAAGACAAAAGGCGGAGCAGAAGGGGTTGGAAAAGCGACAACTAACTCTGTAGTAATTAGCTATGTATCTATCTTGATATCAGATTTCTTAATAACCTTGGCTCTAAATGCCCTTAATCTAAAAATCAAATATGATTGGCATCTATGATTAAGATAAAAAATTTATATAAAAGTTATGAAAATTCCTTTGTTTTAAAAGGGCTCAACTTAGAGATCAACCAGGGCGAAATATTGGTAATTTTGGGAAGATCAGGAGTTGGGAAAAGCGTACTTTTGAAACACATAATTGGGATTGAAAAAGCGGATTCTGGAATCGTTGAGATAGATGGGGTTGATATTTCAGAGCTATCTTTTACAGAGCTTTATCAATCAATAAAAAATATGGGCATGCTTTTTCAAGGAGCTGCACTTTTTGATTCTATGAATATAGAACAGAATACTGGATTTTATTTAGAGCACAATGAAGATCCGACATCCAAAAAAAGGCTAAATAAAAAAGAGATCAAACAAAGAGTTTTGGATGCTTTAAAAATGGTCGGACTTGAAGATTCTGAAGAAAAGATGCCATCATCACTATCTGGTGGAATGAAAAAAAGAGCGGCGCTTGCTAGACTCATTGCATATCGGCCAAAAATACTTCTATATGATGAGCCTACAACTGGTTTAGATCCAATAACTTCTAATCAAATAAATGAGCTTATTGTAAAAACTCAAAATGAACTTGGCGGGACATCAGTTATAGTAACACATGATATTCACTCTGCTTGGTATGTTGCAGATAGGCTTGCACTTCATAGAGATGGAAAAATAATTTACATAGCACCACCTGAAGAGTTTATTAAAATTGACGATCCTGATATTGCTTATTTAAGAAAGACTTTATCAAATGTTGAAAGGGGTCGATAAAAAAGGTATAAAAAATGTCGGATAAATTAAAAAATATTTTAATTGGGCTTTTTGCTCTTATGGCAATAATGACAGTTGTTGGTTCTGTTTTATTTTTGCAGCCCTCAATTGGAGATGGTAAAAAGACCTTAAATGTAAGATTTGCAAATGTTGCTGGAATAAACATCGGAACTAGAGTCACTTTTGCGGGAAAGCCTATTGGAGAGGTCAAAGAGATCTTAAGAGTTCAAGATGCTAGAGAAAATCGTACAGATTCTGCATCGCGCATTTATATCTATCAATTAACCTTAAAAGTGGATTCAAGTGTTGATGTATATGAAAATGATATTATATCTATTCAAACAACAGGACTTATGGGTGAAAAATCGATTGGAATTATCCCAAAAGTCTCTTCAAAGAACTCAAAATTAGTTACAAGTGAAGTTATATATGCAAAATCTGTAGATTCTATTGAAAACACAGCTCAGCAGATATCTCAACTCTCTGATAAAGCTGAAAAGACATTAGATAATTTCAATATATGGTTTGAAACAAACTCTAAAAACTTATCTTTAACAATTTCTACAATTTCAGGTTTATTAGATGATTTTGATAATCAAAAAGTTATAACCTCTACAAATCATTTGATCAACTCTTTATCTGATTCAGTAGTGCAGGTAAATAAAGCTATAAAAACGGTTGAGCAAAACAACACTTTCGATAAGCTAAACATTTTAGTAGATAACATAACTTTAACGGCAGAAAACTTAAATGATTCTAAAAGTTCTATTGGTAAATTATTAAATTCAGAGGATATGTATCTAAAATTTAACGCTCTATTTAGTAAAGCTAATACACTTTTTAATGACATGAATCAGTATGGACTTTTATTTCAATATTCAAAAGGATGGCAAAGACAAAGAACAAAAAGAGCAAATATCTTAGAATCATTATCTAATGCAAAAAGTTTTAAAAACTATTTTGAAACAGAGATTGCTGAAATCACATCATCACTTGGTAGAATCAATACATTAGTAGAAAAAACACAAGATTCTACTCAAAAAGAAAAACTATTAAACAGCGAAAATTACAAAAGAAATTTCAGCTATCTACTTAGACAAGTTGAGAGTCTTTTAAGTGTGATCAAATTATATAATGAGAATCTAGAAGAGACTAATTCTCAGTAATTTTAAGGGATTTCAAAAAGCTTGCATCATATAAAGTTGAGATCTCTTTCATGATTTTACTACGCGCTAACATCTCAATATCCATAGAATTTAAAGCAGATATCACTCTTGTTAAGCCAGTTGGATTTATTGATCTCTCTCTTACTAAAATAGCTGATGAATATAAGAGCCATCTAATATAATCTTCATTTTCTTTAGTTAAATTTTCATTTGTTATCATTTTCAAAAAGGCATAGAAGCTACAAGCAGACAGAGCTCCGCTATCGATTCCATCTTTGCAAGTAAAGCTCATAACTTGAGGGTTATTTAACTCAATGAGCTTTAAAGTAAGTAAGTTATAAAAGATTTCAATAAAATCTAATCTATTTTTTCTTGTAAATATATTTTTATTTACAAAAAAGTGCTTATGAATCGACTCAAAAGCTTTATCGATAAATTGATTTAACTTATCTGATAATACTAAAGAAAATGAACTCTCTTTTGAAAAAAGCTGTTGTTTAAAAGTTTTTTTAAAATCTTTTGCTTCATTTATATGTAAATAGATACCAACTTGATGATAAAAATCTGAATTTTTATCCAAAGAAATCACAACAATATTATCTTTAAAATCAGCTCTTTTTTGCATTCTTTCAATAGCTTTGCATCTAGCCCCATCAGTATAAGAGTTTTTATCTTGAAGATTTATAAAAAGATATTTTTGATCTTTTTTTAAAGATCTAATAAAAGCTTTAAACTCTTCAACAACTTCTGCATGTGTGATGATATGCTGTTTTGTCGGAGATGGACATCTAATAACTTGAAGCTCATTTTGTTTATGTTTGATTTCATAAAGCTTTAAAGCTCTGTTATCTTGCATTAAAGGATCAAACTGAATAAATTCTTCAAATCTAATAACATCTAAAATTTTCATCAAAGGCCCATTTGGATAAGAGCTGAGTAGAGCTTGAATACTTTCATCATTTTCTAAAAGCACATTCCAAAAAGATGCTTTTTGAGGGTATTTAAATTTTCGCATCTCATCACCTTTTCGAATAAGCATATGAATAAAACCAATAATTTCTTGTTTTATGCAGCTTACCTTTATAAATAGATTTGTGCATAGAGTATAAACAAGCTCTAAAATAGATTTAGATCTTTTATCCTCTAGATCATATGCTATTATTTTTTGATATTCATCTGATGCAAAAACATCTCTTAAAAATCCTTGAAAGTCATGAAAATACTCAATTGAGTTTTTAAAAAAGCTATGAGTTATCAAATTATGTTCATTTGCAGCTAATTGCAAAGAAAATATAGCTTCATTGATAAGAGATACCATCTCAGATCCGATCTCTTTTTGATATTTTCCTTTAAAGTACGTATCTATAACCTCTTTTGACTTATATAAGATCTGCCGAGCTGACATTTGAAAATCTTTATCTAAAAATACTCGAATTTTTAATAAAGGATCGTCTTCTATATCTTTCAGCCCTTCATCAAAAGAACAAAAAAGCTTGATATTGCGAATAAGCTCATGATCAAAAAACGGCTTTTCCTCTTCATCTACCAAATAAAAAAGCTCATATTTTTCATCTTTTTTTAAAGATTCAAAGTCTTTCAGTCCACTTCTTTCAATATCTAACAAAAGAGATTTTTCATTATGATGCCACTCATCTATCCAAGGCTCGTCCCCTTCTAGAGCTTCTTTAAATTTTTTAGCAATACTGTCCAAATAAAAGCTTTTAAGTTCTTTATACTCATTCGTATCTACAATTTTCCCTAAATTTTGCTGAGGCAAAAGCTCTATATATTGATCTACTTTATTTGCAGCCTCCATTGCCATAACCATAATCGCTTGAAAACCTTTTCTACATTTCGGATCATCATAATCAATAAAATCCTTTTCATAGATATTTTGCAGATAATTTAATAATACTAAATAGGTCTCTTTAACCTTATCTATTAGATCTTGAGCATTTTGTTTTATAAGCCAATCTATTGTTTTATAGTCAAATGTATCTTCTTCCATAACAAGCTTATTTTTCTTCACAATTCCTATTGGCTCATTTATATCTATTTGCATATCAGCGAGTGTACTTAAATTAGAAAGTGCATCATGAATTGTTAGCTCTAATGTCTCTTGACTTTTCTGTTTCAATTACTTACCTAAATGTTATTATTATCACTCTCATTTACTACACTAATTATTATACTTTATTTATTATTAATTCAATATTATTGCACAAAATACCAAATTAATTTATCTATACCGAACAACCATAACATTAAGTGAAAGATCTTAAAAGATTTAAAAAGCTTGTACGATCTCTCTAAACAGAAAAAATAAAAAGAATCTCAAAACAATCTATTCTCTCCACTAAAATCCCGATCTTTACAAAAAATTAAAGAAATTTTTATAAAATTTAAAATTTTTTTTTTCTATAAAATGCTTCTTATGGTATACGTGTTTTGTTTTTTTTAGAAAACGTAAACAAAAATTTTACTTTTTAGAGCTAAGCTCTTAAAAGCAAATAACATAAGGAGATAAGTTATGAATTTAGAGAGATTGAATCCTTTAAATTGGAATATAAGAAGCCACTTCAAACCTTACACAATAGAAGGAACAGGAGAAGAGGGTAAGGTTACAATTACCAAAATACCTCATAAGATTTCAGAAGATGAGAGTATTCTGTATATAACTGCTCGATTGCAAATACAGGAAACAGGCAAAGTATTTGAATTATGGTTAAAAGGAACTAATCAAGTCAGCATAAGAGAAATGACAGATGATGTTCAAGCATTTACAATTGAAACAGAGAAAAAATCTGGAAATATTATAGGATTCAAAAAAGCTGAAGATACAATTGTTATTGATGACTCAAAATTTAGAAAATGCGCTAAAGTAGTTATAGGCAGCGATGATAAAGTTGCTGAAACATTTAAAACGTTATTGCAACAAAATCAATCCTATAGAATAACAAATGCAGCTAGATCATTAAAACAAGGCGTTAGTCATATCAGAGAAAAAACACCTGCTTGTTTAACAAGTAAATGGGTAACCACTCCTCTTAAAGTTGCAGCATTTGCTGGTGCAGCTGTAGGTACAGGATATGCTATGACTCATTATGAGTTTTTAGCTAGTCCAATACGAACAGCTTGTGGATTTGTTCCTTCAGCTCCACACATATCAAAAGGATATGGCCAATTAGGATGGGAAGCTATTGCAAAAACAACAGATAGTGTTGTTTCAACCGCTAGCAGCGCTTTATCATATTTAAAATTCTGGTAGTAAAAAATAAAATAAAAAAGAGGACATAATGAAAATAGAAGTTTCAGATGTTAACTTTACTGGAATAGTAAGCGAAAAGGGTGCTAATCCATGGGTTGGTAAACTCAAACTTTCTGCTAATGCAGATAGAGCGGAAGATAAAGAATATTTTATTATTATCTTAAAAGGGATATTAAATGGTGGAGTATATTTAACAGATACTCCTCCAACTCCAAAAGATTTAACAAATTCTAGTCTTGGAGTTAAGGTAGAATATATCAAAAAAGATAAAGTAAAACCTTCTAAGGAATTGAGAACTCAACTCTCTAAAATATCTACAGCAATAAAAGTAGATGATATAGCTGGACCAAATATAACTCTTATTAATCAATTCGTATGTGATACTCTCAATAAAAGATTATCAAAAGTTGAAAAAATAGATCCTGCGAAACTTTCGGCTGCAGTACAACCTGACGCAGATGCAAAGCCTTCAGCTGAAGCACCAGATGCGAAAAAATTGAGCACAGCAGGAAATGATAAAACATTATCTGCATCGCGTTTCAATTGCGGAAATGAGGCAACGTGTATTGCTGGATTAGCTTTTGTAATCCTTGGAATGGTACTATCTGTATATTTTGAAAATAACTGAGATTAAATTCTTAAATAAACATTAACATCCCCTACTAAACTCTGTTTAGTGGGGGTTATTTTTTTAGATGTTTTAGCTCTAAATAATTTGTAAAGAAGCTAAATATCCAAACCAAGCTTCCTCCAATTAAAATCCCTAAGATATTTGCGGTGATCCCAAAATCTACAATGCTAATAATTATAAAAGAGATATAGCTAATCAAAAATCCGATAATTGCAATTTTAAGATTGGTGATTTTCACTTCCATAGCAACTAAAGTAGGTACAATAATAGAGTTTAAAAATCCTAGGGCTGCTGAAAATAAAATATCAGCTCCAATATTAGGAACATTTTCATAAAATTTTATATGTATACCGGGCATTACTCGAGCTACGAAAAAAACTATTAAAAAGTTTAAAAATAGCGATCTTAGATATGTCATTTGTTCTCCTCATTTTTTTTCTCTTGTTCTTTCAGATAACGTCTAAGCTCTAAATGATTAGTTAAATAAGAGATAAACCAGACTATTAAAGCTGTCCAAATATAAGCGCCTGCAGTAGTTATTTTCACACCGACCGGCAAAATATTTACTATTGAATAAGCAGCGAAGCTGATAATAAAACTAGCAAGCCCCACTTTCAAGTGGGATGGTTTTATTTTAAAAAGAATAATCGCTGGATAGATCAAAGAGTTTAAAAAACCCACTGAGAAAGCAAAGATGAGATCTCCTCCGATATGAGGAAGTTTGGAATAGTAGTCTATCTCAACATTTGGAATAACATGATTCACAAAAAAAACAGTTAAAAAATTAATAACTAAGCTTTTGAAATAAGTCATAAAACACCCTTTTTTTGATTTATAACAATTTTTTTTAAATATTGCAAACTAGCACTAATTTAAAATTAAAATATAGGCTTTGTTTATATTCAAATGAATAGCTTTTTAATTTAGAAATATTTTGGTATAATTTGTGATTATTTCAAAAAAATTATGGATAAACAATGAGTTCAATAACATTAATTCAACCTCATTATTTGATTGAGACAGATGTAAAAATAGATAAACAAACTATAAAAATCACAGCCTCTAAATGGTTCGCTCGCCTCTCAGATGGTTCTCAAAAATTGTATTTTGTAACACTATATGAAGGAAGAATAATTCAAGTAATCGATGGCAAGACAGAACAAGAATTAGCTAAAGCAACAGGTGCTATTGCTATCATATCTGAAAAAAAAATACTCTATTATATAGATTCAACAAAATTACTTTTAGAATTAAATAGAAGTACAAATGTAAATTTCACTGTAAAAGAGTATTTCACCCAAATGGCGAAAATAACCAACCTTATTAATTATACAAAAAGTTTAGAAGGACAAATAGGAGCTCTTACTAAATCTATAAAAAGTTTAGAAGAACAATCTCAAAGAGGGTTTCAAAAAAGAGCTATAGCATTAAAAAATAGAGTTACATCTCCTTCTTGCACTTTAGTGATGATGTTTGGCATAATCATTGCATTTGCTACAGCAATAATTGGTACTGAAGTATCTAAGTAACATATTTTGTTGTCTGCAAAATAGTTTTATGAAAATAGCAAAGAAGAGCTCAAAATGTCTGTTTTAACAACTACTGTTAGTTATATAAAATCTGCAAAGATATTTCCTGGTAGCGTCGGTGTATATTATGGTATCATATCTAAATGGGAAGTTCATTTAAGTAATTGTATAAAAATTTATACTGTAACTTTGATAAAAGGGAGTAAGTATTCTCAAAACTTCAAAAAAGACTATTATTGTCAGGTTGATGATCGTTCAATTCGAAGTATGAAAAGAGATACTAGAGTAGAATGGGAAAGAGATTTTACTTGCATATCTTTTCACGCAGATAATTTTCAAGAATTTAAATTTGCTCTAGAAGAACCAGACAAAAAATATGAAAATGAAATATTCAATCTAGAATTAAAAAATACAAAAATACAAAAAATCTTCGAGCGTATTTTAGAAGATTGTTTAACAAATTTTATCAGACAAAATACAAGTTTACTATCAGAAACAGCTATTCTTTTATCTGGGACAACGAGAAGCTCTTTGACAGATACAGATATTGAGACTAAGTCTATTTGGAGAAGCATATTTTGTTGTTGTTCAAAAACCTAAAAAATCGTTACTTTTTTAAAGAAAATGTAAATTTTACTTTAAATTAATTTAAAAAAGCTCTATACGAACTAGTTAACTCAATGAAGTTTTTTTTTCATGAAGCGCATTTTTTTTATTTTAATGATATTTCTTCTTACAGCTTGTGAGAAAAAACCGATATCTCAAAAAACACTGAGAACTCGTATTTATTCAGATGTATCAAGTCTTGATACGAGAAGAGCTGGTGATTACATCTCCTCGCAAGTTTTATTTATGTTGTATAGAGGTTTGATGCACTATTCCTCTACAGGCGCGCTTACAAATGCGATATGTAAATCATATGAAGTATCTAATGATAAAAAAACGTATACATTTCATTTAAGAAAGGCATTTTGGTCTAATGGACAAAAAATAACAGCGAATGATTTTGAAAGATCGTGGAAAAAAATATTAGATCCAAAGTTTCCAGCGATGTACGCAGAGCTATTATATCCTATTAAGAACGCTGAAGCCGCAAAAAGTGGAAAGATTGATATTGAAGAAGTAAAGATAACAGCTAAAAATAAAAATACATTGATAGTAGAGCTTGAAAATCCGAATCCATATTTTTTATTTTTAACATCTTTTTGCACATATTTTCCAATGCAAGAGGGTGCAAATAAAAAGAGCGCTGATATAGCAAATAATTTTGTGAGCTCTGGGCCATTTAAAATTAAAAAATGGGATAAAAACAATCAGCTTATTTTAGAAAAAAACCCTTACTTCTACGATAAGGATAAAATTAATTTGGACGCTTTATATATTAATGTAATATCGAACGAAGATACCGCTTTTCAGATGTATGAAAATGGAGATGTAGATTTTATAAGTTCATTTTTATCTCCTTTGACAATAGAAACTTTAGCTAAAGTAAATAAAAGAGAAGATGCAAATATTGTGCCAATTGGAGGCTTTAGTTTTTTATGTTTTAATACAGAGAAATATCCATTTAATAATAAAAATTTAAGAAAGGCTTTTTCTTTAGCAGTTGATAGAGAGGCTATTGTTGCAAATATAACACAGCTAAATGAACCTATTGCTAATAGATGTATTCCCCCAATTTTTTTAGAAGATCGAAATAAAACACTTATTTTAAATAATAGAATAGATTTAGCGAAAAAACATTTTGATGAAGCTTTAAAAGAGCTAGATATTGGAAAAGATGAGCTAAAAATTTCATTTTCTTTTGGATCATATATAGTGCATAAAAAAGAGGCTGAAGCTTTAAAACAGATGTGGCAAAAAGCTTTTGATATAAAGGTAGGGTTAAGTCAATTAGAAGACAAAACTCATCTAACTAGATTAAACCAAAGAGATTTTCAATTTGCTTTAGCTAGATTAATTGTTAGATATAATGATCCGTTAAATATTTTTGAAAGATTTAAATATAAAAATCATCCCAAAAACTATTCTAATTGGGAAGATGAAAAATTCTCTCAAATACTGGATATTGCAAAAAGAGAGTTTAATCCAGAGAAAAGATTTAGATTAATTGAGCTAGCGGAGTCTATGCTTTTAGATGATATGCCAATAGCGCCTTTATATTTTTATAATTATACGATGTTAAAAAAACACTATGTTAAAGGAATTTATACTAATATAGTTGGCGATCTTTTATTTGATGAAACCACAATACTAGATAGGGAAAATCTATGAATGTTGAAACAAAATTTATAAAAACATCTGACAAAATAGAATTTAATCCTTTTGAGATTGAACCTATATTTCCTTATCCAATAAATTACAGAGCTAATTTTGATAGTTTTATGAGCTCTATTCACGCTCTATTAAAATCAATTCTCTCGGAAAATACACTTTTAGAACTACACAAAGCAAAAGATAGAGAAGATATTAGAAACGTTTTTTTGAAAATGGAAGATTCTCTTCCTTTGATTACTAATAGCTCATTTGCTACTGCTACACCTTTTTGTTTTGCATTTTCTGTATTTTGCACATCGGATTTAACAAATGAGATTTCTAGATTTATAACAGATAAGCTCACAAGATGGCTCGTTCCTGGCAAGCTATTAGATATAAATGGACATAGATCAATTAGATTCAAATTTAAACATTTTGATCAAAAAAGTTATTATTTATCTGAATATTTTATAACTATTGGATCTGAAAAAGAGTTGTTAATTCTCAAAAAAAACTTAACATTTTTCATAAATGAGATGAAACTCATTATTATGTCTGTTAAGCATACAAAAGATATAAATTCATTAAACGAGCTGAGAGATGAAAAGCAATCTTCAAATATTGAACAAAACATTTCTTCTTTAGTTATGAAAAACAGAAATGAGATAAATGATTTTGATCAAAGAGAGAATATATTTTTCAAACTATCTGAAGAAAAAAAAATAAATGAGATTAAAGAAAACCTAGCTCTATTGATGTACAAAAGGCCAAAAATTTTTGATAGAGATATTTTTGATTCTTTGCATAATACCTCATTAATTTTCAAAGAAAAGTTCACAACAACGAGAGATCCGAAGTTAGTATCTCGAATAATAGCTCTTCAATATCTTTTTAAAAAATCAATAAAACAAATAAGCTCTCATTTGCCTCAAAACAAAAGAATTGTAAAAATAAAACTTCTAAAAACAAATTCAAAAAAAAGTGTTTTAGGAATTTTAATAGTGATGAATATTTTAAAGGAGAATGAATATTTTGAGAAAAGCTATATTTTGGAAGCGATATCACAAATTATCAAAAATTTTAAATTTGATGAAAGCTCATATATTGTAGATCATAGAGAAGACAAAATTTTATCTTTTTATTTAGAAATTGAATCTCAAAAGAGCCGTTTTTCTATAGAAGAGATAAATGATTTGAAACAAAGATTGCCGGAAGCTTTTACATCGAAGATGAAAAATTTAATGAATCCTATATTTTTACCTAGAAATGAAGAAGAGATTTTGAGAAACATTATAGTGTTAACAAAACAGTTAAATTACGTAAAAGACATCCCACAAGTTATGATCTCTTTTTCTAAACAAACATCTAAAGACATTTCATTTACAGTAATTTTACTAAGATTGATAAAGAAAAATGAAAAATCTTTAAAAGAGCTTTTCACATATTCAAATACCTTTTTAAAATTTAGCTTAGAAGAGGCTAAAACTGTAGGAATGCTGAAGAAAAAATATCCAAAAGAGGCAAATATTTTTAGAGTTTCAATGAATAAATATCCTTTTTTAAGAAGAGATTATTCATTAGATTTGAGAAAAGGGAGACAAACATTATGTTTAGAACTAACAAATGTAATAGGTAAATTTAGAGATTTTAATGGAGGTCTCTTAATAAAACAATGTGAAGCATTAGAATCATTAAAAAAGATGTTATCTAATCTAAAAAAATCATATGAATTTTTATTAGAAGAATTTTTCTACTCAATAAGACCTGGGATAATGCAAAGTATTTTAGATGCTACAGTTTTCAAAAAATTCTTTTTAATGTTTATAGATATAACAAAAAAACCTCTAGATAAAAATGAATATACTATCAATTCATCTGAAGATGGCAAATACTATTTTGTTATGATAAAAACAAATGTATCTCAACTCAAAGATAACATTATTTTAGCTGTAAATAAGTTAAAATTTAAATCTTTTGAAATTATCTCCTCTTCATTAGATAAAAATGATCAAAAAACTCTTGGCTACATACTATTATCTAGTTTAGAGAAGAAGAAAAACAGACTTCTTGAAGCTATAAACTCAGCTGTTGAAAAACAATAAAACAGCTTCAGCAACTCTTTATTTTTTAACTTTTGTTTTTTTCAATCTTATTATTACCCAAATCAAAGATATGAAAGCTAAAAAGGCCGCAAAAACATTCGCTATTATAAATGCTTTTGTAGTTGCAGCTATATAGCTACTTTTCACAATTTCTTGAGCATTTTTAGATAATTTATCGAATATATCTATTGCTTTTGGAGCTTTAGCTAAAAGACCATCGAAAGCATTTGGATCTAAGGAATCGGTTAGAGAACTCTTTTGAAGATCTTTTGAAAAAAACAGATGTTCACCATTTAATAAAATAGCGCCAACGATTGCAAAACCAATGGATCTACCAACATTTCTAAAAGTTCCGAACATGCCAGCTGCCATTCCTCTCATATTATTGGGAACTGAAGTAATGCCAGCTGCAGATGTTGGAGTTAAACTAAAAGTCATACCCCAACCGAGGGTTAATAAAGATGGGAGCAGCATTAAAATCGATCCTGTATGAAAAAATATAACAAACCAGATAAATGAAAATAAAGTTAGCGCAAGCCCTATTATTGTTGGAACTTTTACAGAGTATTTATCCATTAAAATCCCACCGATAGGCGCCATAACTATTATTGGGATAGAGACAATTAACATAACAAATCCGGCTTTTGCAGGAGAAAATCCAAAAAGATACTGAAAATAGATTGCCCAAAAAATGGTTATACCTGTGGTTAGCATTTGCAGAAATATAATTAAGCTGACAGAAGAAAATATTTTATACTTAAACAAAGAAAAGTCGATGTATGGATATTTTGATTTTTTGGTAATAGCTAGAAAAAACAAAAAAAAGATAATGGATATTATAAAAAGCATTATAATTGCAGGAGAGAACCAACCCCAAATTTTAGCTTGCATAAAAGCTAAAATAATAGAGATCATGGCTAAAGAGAATAGAAAAAAACCTTTAAAATCAAATTTATCATTTGTAGTCTCAGATTTTCCTATTGCTAAAATCCCAAATATCTGTCCGATAAAACAAATTGGGATATTTATCCAAAAGACCCATCTCCAACTAAGATACTGAGTGAGTAAACCGCCTATATATGGAGCTAAAGATAAAAAAAATGATCCAACAGCTGTATTAATACCGACAGCGAGCCCTCTTCTATTAGCAGGGAAAAGATCTAACAAAATAGTATAAGACGAGGGAATCATCATAGCAGCGCCGATACCTTGAATAAATCTAAATGAGATTAACCAAATACTATTTATAGAAATTGCACAAAAAAGTGATGCGAATAAAAAGATGGTAAGACCTAGAAGAAAAATTCTTCTATATCCAATAATACCTGACAATTTTCCAGCAGCTAAAATAAAAACAGCCATTGAAAGCAGATAAGAGTTAATCATCCATTGCCCTTGAAAAGAAGTAGCTAAAAGATCTTTTTGAATAGTTGGAATTGCAACAGGCAGAATAGATTGATCTGTGAAGATAAGAGCAATGCACGATGCTACGGATATAAACCCGAGCCATCTTCTTTGTTTCTCTGTTAGCTTAAGTAGCATTCACTTACCAGTTTATAGCAAAAGATTTTAAGAGATCGTAAAGCTTCTTGTAGTATCGTTAAAATAGCCAGGTGCTTTTTTCATATCTTTATCGAGCAGTTCCAATCTGATAGTATGTTTTCCTTTTTTCAGTCCATAGATATAATATGGAACCCATTTTGTAAGTTTTCTTTTAACTTTTTTATCAATAGAAACTCTTACGCTATAGCCATCTTCAGATAGAGCTGCATTTGTGACATAAAAATCTAATAAAACGGGTTCTTTTTCTTTTAAGTTCAAAAAACCTGAAGGCTCATTATATGTTATATATGGCATTGATAGATTCATCTCTTTATTTTTTCTTTTGTTTTGCACATAAAAAGTAGTTGCGGCAAAACTTCCTATCTCTTTTAAGCTCTCGCCATACGATCTTGCAGGAAACACTCTTAAAAAATGCTGCCCTTGTGATAGAGAATATGGGATTTTGAATCTATACATAGCTTCATAAAAATTTCCTTCTTCATCAAAAGGAGATAAACTAGGTCCTGTTCTTGCAAAATAAACATTATTATCTACAACAACATGAATACTTTGACCTAATTGTGAGCTTGCAATCTCTTTTGCTCGATCATTATTTGTTCTATTACCGAGGGGATACCCTCGAAGTCTAAGTTGCACCCAAACTTCAGATGATTTATCGATTTGATTCTCTTCAGGATAGACTATATATATTTTGACATTTTCAGCTTGCTTTGTTGGATTTACAGGCACTATCTGTACTTTTTGAAGGGCAGATAAATTAAATGCAGCAATCAAAAACAAGCATCTAATTAAAATTTTCATAAAATAAACCTCTTTTTGTTTAATATTGCCTTTTTTATTTAAGAATTTCAATTTTTTTTTGAATAAATACTTCAAATAAATTCTAAACTGAGTTAGTGAACTACTCGCCCCTAAAGGAGCGAGCTTCCAGTACTAAGCAACTTTAAAAGTTGCCTTTCCTTTCTTTTTTAGCGTTTCTTTGCTTTGTGCACAA
>JAAKFX010000059.1 GCA_011064865.1 Candidatus Anoxychlamydiales bacterium | reverse complement strand
TAAAAAAGGTGCTTACAACCATTAATGTCAAATGGAAACGTTTCCCAAAATGAGCTGGTAAGGCCTGCAAATAAATTTGGATCCCACCGCGCTAAAATTCTGGCGTCATGTTTCTTTAATGTTTGTTTCATTGAAGTACACAATTTTTTAGGCTACCCTTTAAGCAGCAGAGTTAAAATTTTCATAGAAATTAATCTTTTAGCTAAAAAATCTCAAGCATTTTTATGAAAATTTTATAAAAAAATTATAAGGTACTGAAAATGAATTTTTTCCATTATTTTTTAAATGAAAAAAGCTTTTTTAGAAGATATTTTGTTGCCTCTTTTCCAGCAGTTGCAATAGCTTCTGTCAGCTCTATTTCTTTTGGGCATACTTTTTTGCAGTTTTGAGCATTACCACAATCAGATACTCCCCCATCATTTATAAGATGCAAAAATCTCTCATCCTTGAGATTGTTGCCTAAAGGATGCTTATTAAATAGCATTATTTGGGAGATTAATTGAGGTCCAATAAATTTTGAATGATCATTGTATTGAGGACACGCTTCCATACAACATCCACAGCTCATACATTTAGATAAGATATAAAGAGCGTCTCTAACAGAGGGGGGTATTTTCACACCAAATGTTTCAGGATCGATATCATTAACATCTATCCAAGCATTAATTTTTTTAAGCTGGTCGAACATTTTGGATCTATCAACTACAAGATCTCTGATAACATTAAATTTAGATAGTGGCGCTAAAATAATAGTTTTATTTTTTTCGATAAGAGGTTTTATAAGAGCAGTGCATGCTTGGCGAGGATAGCCGTTAATTAGCATGGAGCACGCTCCACAAATCTCTTCTAAACAGCTCATCTCAAAACTAATGGGAGCGACTTTTTCTCCTTTGATATTTGTTGGATTTTTCTGAATTTGCAAAAGAGATGAGATAACATTTGAGTTTTCGATATAATCTAGCTCAAATTCTTCAAAGTATTGTTTTTCTTTTGAGCCTCTATAAACTTTTAGTATATATTTCATAAAACTTTTTCAAAATTGTTATAATTTTTAATCTCTGGCATTTCTTGTTTTGTTTCGTATGCTCTTTTTACAGAAGTATCAAAATGTCTAGTATCTACATCTTTATATGAGATATCAACATCATCTTTTTCACTATTATATGTAGCGATTGTAGTTTTTAAAAATTTCTTATCATCCCTTGTTTCAAACCCTTTTTTAAAATGGGCTCCTCTAGATTCATCTCTTTTTAAAGCTGCTTTTGTAATTACTTTTGCCATTTTTATCATATGAGGAAACTCTCTCGCGAAGATGTAAGATTGATTTAAAGTTTTGCCTCTATCATCTAATGATATTTTTTTTGAAAGGTTTTCTATCTCATCTAATTTCTCTAAGGTTTTTTTAAGATCTTTGTTTTCTCTTAAAACTGTAACATTTTTGAGCATATAAGATGCCATTTTTACATGTAGATCAAAAACATTTTGATCCCCTTTTTGATCTAAAAGATTTTTTTGAATATTTTCTTCATCTTTTATAGCGGCATCAAAATTTGATGGATTTTCATTAGATGTATAAGAGGCAAAATATCTATCTATTTCATTTGCAGAAGTGAGACCACTAAAAATACAAGCTAATAAAGCATTTGCACCTAATCTGTTCGCTCCATGAAATTCAAAATCACTCTCTCCAATATTGAAAAGACCCTCAATATTGGTCATTTGCCGAAATCTTTTAGATCTATCTATATCATCGTAGGCTGGCCAGTCTACATAGCCACCTCCCATAGAGTAGTGAACAGCTACAAAAATTTTCATGGGATCTTTTTTAGGATCGCTGCTTGTAAATTTTTTATAGGTATCTAAAGGCGCTTCAATTTTTTTCAAAGTATCATCAGATAAATGAGTCGCATCTAAATAGACTTCATCTTTTTTATCTATTCCAAGACCTAGATTGCAAACTTTTAAAATTTCACGAGCGGCTATATCTCTTGGAACTAAATTTTTATACTCTGGGTACATCTCTTCTAAAAAATACCAAGGCTCATTTTTTTTGCCACATTTTTTAAATGTTTTATCTGGAAATTCAATCTCTTTTGAATCGTCACCATATACCCAAACTCTAGCACCTTCTGCTCTTGTCGCTTCAGAAATCAATCTTAATTTATCTTCTCCAGGTATTGCCGTTGGATGAATTTGCACAAATTCAGGATTGGCTATTTGCATCCCTTGAGTGAATAAACTAGCATTTGTAGCGCCAGTGCAAGCATATGAGTTGGTAGATTTTCCAAAGATAAGTCCAAGTCCACCTGTTGCAACAACGACTCCATCTGCTTTTAGAGCAAAAATACTTAGATCATTTAAGTTTTGTATAATAGCGCCAGAAACTTTGCCATTTTCATCTTGCAAAAGTTTTAAAAATTCATGATTTTCAAATCTTTTAACTAAATTTTTAGTTTCATACTTTCTTACTTGCTCGTCTAAAGAATATACAAGCTGCTGTCCTGTTGTAGAATTTACATATGCTGTTCTTTTATGAAGAGTACCCCCGAATCCTCGAAAATCTATATTCCCCTCTTTATCTCTATTAAAAAGACACCCTATTTGATCTAACATTCTTATAATGCTAGGAGCATTTAAACACATCTCAACAACCGGTGGTTGCTCTGCTAAAAAATCACCCCCTTTTATTGTTTCATATGCATGCTTTAGAGGACTATCACCATCTTTTTTAGAAATTGCAGCATTTATTCCTCCTTGAGCACAAACAGAATGCGAGCGTTTAGCTGGCAATAAAGAGACTAGGTAAACAAATATGTTTTTTTGAGCAAGTCTCATTGCACAAGATAACCCCGCTAAGCCGGCACCAATAACTATAACTTTTTTCTCCATATTCAATTCCTTAATATACAAAACTACTCCAAATAGCGGTAAGTCCCAGTGATAGAACAACAATCATTGACCAAAAACAGATCTTTAAACTAAGAGCTTGAGATCTATTTGTAATAATAAAACCCCAAGTTATTAAAAATGCCCAAAGTCCATTGAATCCATGAAAAGCTGCAGCTAAAACAAAAAGAGTATAAAGTCCTATCATTAAAGGATTTTTAAAAGTGTCTCTAACTTGCAGTAAAAAAAGAGATCCATTTTTTTTTGAAAAAGCAAGTATTTGATTATCTTTTAATTTCATTTTTTGAAATTTTTCATCCAGATTATTACGCTGATCTTTTGAATAGATCTCAAAATTCAATTTATTAGCTAGCATATCTATTTTAGGATCATTTTTGACTTTTACAAAATAAAAATTCTCACCCTTAAAATTTACGAGTTTTGGATTGTCTATAAACCTCATCTGAACTACATGAAATACCAATAAAACTCCTAAAACATAAGATGATATCCTTTGCATGGAATAAGCTTTATTTCTTTTATACTGATATAAAGATGGTTTTGTGCCTTTTGTTTTAAATGAGTTTAGATCGCCTGTTATAATATATTTCACTCCTAAAGATGCATGAAATAAAATAGGCAGACCTATCAAGACAATTTCAATAACATTTAAAAATGGAATGGACTGCAGAAAATTCACTCCTCTTACAAAGCCATTGCCACTATCTAAAAATAGAGCTACCTGGCTATTGGTAAAAAGATGTTCCAATAAAAATATCACAAGCCCAAGACCAGTAAGGGACTGAATCCTTCTTAAAAAAAAAGCTATGGGCAGTTTTGTTTTTTCCATTCAGATCTATTTTTTTATATGTAAAAATTTTAAATAAAATGAGAGTTTAATTTCTATGTAAAACTTTTATTTTACATGCAATAATTTTATTTACGAAAAGAAAATTTTTGAAGCATTATCAAATGTAATTTTAGCAATTTCCTCCAAGCTCACATTTTTAATTTCAGCAATTATTTGAGCAACTTCAATAACATTTGCAGGTTCATTTTTTGTACCTCTTTTAGATTGAGGTGCTAAAAGTGGAGAGTCTGTTTCTATTAAAATACGGTCTAGAGGAACTATTTTTACAATATCTCTTAGATCTTGAGAATTTTTAAAAGTTACAATACCGCTAAAAGAGATGTTCCATCCTTGATCTAAAACTTCTTTAGCTTGCGCCTCATTTCCTGTAAAACAGTGAAGTATTGCTTTAGGATATTTAAAATCATTTGCTATTTGTAAAATATCTACATATGCATCTCTTGCATGAATTATAAGCGGCAGCTTTAAATCTTTAGCTAGTGTAAAGTAGTTATTAAAAAATAGCTTTTGAAACTCTTTTTTCTCTAAACCATAAAAATAATCGAGTCCACTCTCCCCTATCGCAATTAGTTTTTTATCTTCAGCTGCTTTTTTGACAGTTTCAAAAAAGATATCATTTGCATTATCTGCATCTTGGGGGATTGTAGATGCCGCTATGTGAATAAAATCATATTTTTTTGATAATTCAAATCCTCTCTCTAAAGAAGCTCTATTTGTGCAAATATTTATAATTTTTGTAATATTTGCTTTTTTCGCTCTATCTATTACTTCATCAATATTGTCATAATCATCTTCGGTTAAATGAGCATGAGAGTCAAAAAATTGCATGTTTTTACCTAACTAATAAACAATTTGCAATGTAACCTTTTGAAAGTCGGATTGTCAAAAAAAAATTAAAGTAACTTTCTTTTTTTCAAAATCTCATTTGCTTTTCTTCTATTAGAAATAGCAATCCAATTTTTATCTTGTTTTAGATCTTTAATGAGATCTTTTTTATCAAAAGCTTGATATTTTGAATACTCTGTAAGCACTTTATATAAATAAACATAAACATCTTCAATCATTAGATTTTGCATAACAAAATCCGATGCATTTTTAGCTATTTTTTTACATTTATCATCATTTTGCATAGCCCAAGTAATTTGATGAAATAGATCTGACATATCATATTTTATAGGAACGTAATGCTCATACGGTTTTAAGGCTCTATAAAACCACTGTTTTTCAATAGATTCTTGTTTTAATACAACCGAGTTAGATAATAATCTCCAATGAAATCCAGGATAAGTACACATAACACCATCTAATACAGGAAGATACTTATTATGTATTTGCTCTTCTAAGCTAGCATAATTTTTTTTGAGTTTTTGATATACATCATATTTATTCCAAAATTTGAGCTCTCTTATCTTTCTATCATCCATTTTTTCAACAAAACCTGCATCGACGATATCACTATGGTTTAAAGACAGTTCACAGAGTTTAAAACGAAAAAGTTTACTAGAGGCTCCTCTCCAATGAAAACAATTGATTTTTTTATCCCAATCTATTTCAGTATTTAATTTTAATACCTCTTTTTGCATTTTTGGCCAAAGCTCTGATAGAACATAATAGTCAGGAATTAATATTCCAACTTTAACATCCGATCCTTTTGCTCTTGTAAAAATAGGGGCTTGATATTTGTTATCATCGACTAAATAAAATCCCTTTTTATTCTCATAATAAAAAGATTTATCTTTTTGATCTTTATTTGACGGTAAACCATCGATATTTGAAAAAACGAAATCTATAACGGGCAGCTTTTTTAATTTTAAAACTGTTTTTAATGCTTTTTCAAAAGCCTCTTCTTTTTTTGTAAATTTTTCATCTTCTGGGAAATATTGATATAAAGTATTATCAACTATTCGATATCGAATAAAATCTTGCTTAGTTTCATGAAATCTTTTTTTCATATTCCAATAAGTTTTAGTAAGAGCGTTTAAGCTTACTTTATTCAATCTAGGATATTCTAAATCTTCATCTATCTGCTCTGTCATCCAAAGCGGCGCATTTTGCAGTTTTGAGAAAAACTTATCTTTTGACAAAATTTTTATATATGTTTCTCTAGATCTATTAGGATTTTTGTTTTTTATACCAATACTAGCTGTTAGAGCAATGACAAAAATTAAAACTAAATAGTATTTTCTTTTCATATTGATTTTTACCCTTTTGATTAATAAATGTTATATCCTTTTCTTTTTAAAATTAGATGAGCCTTTTTTCTATTTTGAATAGATATCCATCTTGGATTATCTACTGTATCTTTAATTAAATCATTTTTATCAAAAGCTTGGATGGTTTCATATTTTTTTAAAAGATGAAATAAATATGCATATACATTTTCAATTTGAAGATTCTTAATTACAAAATCAGTTGCACTCTGAGATATTTTTTTGCATTTATCATCATTTTTTTGAGCCCATATAATTTTTTGTGAAATATCGGACATATCATTTTTAATTGGGATATAATGCTCGTATGGATGTAGCGCTCCATAAAACCATTGAATTTGATCAGATTCTTGTTTAAAACAAATCGAATTTGATAAAAGTCGCCATTTATAACCTGGATAGGTACAAAAAAATCCATCTAAAACAGGTTGATATTTATATTTTAGATGCTCCTGAATTGATGCGTACGGTTTTTCTAAATGAGAAACGTCCATCCCAGGATCATCAAGCTCATAATTTTTTTCATATATATTTTCTAAAAAACCAGCATCGACAACATCAGGATTTTTATAAGAGAGCTTAGCTAGTAGATATCTAGCTTTTCTACGATTAGTTCCCCGCCAAAAAACTTTTGATATTTTATTTTCCCATAGATCACTTTCATTTAATTTCAAAAAGTTCTTTATTTGCATAGGGTTTGCATGGGAAAGATCATGATAATCAGGAATTAAAATGACATAGTCATTGTTTTTAAGTTTTGCTCTAGATAGTAGTGGTGCTTGAAATTTTTGTTCTATCATTTCATAAAAACTCTCCGGTCTATCAAAAAGAGGGGTTCCATCTTCATCTGAATATATAATATCAATATCGGGCAGTTTGGTTATTTTAGTAAGAGTTTTTAAAGCTCTTTCAAATGTAAATTGTCTTTTAGAAAATATTTTTTCTTCAGGAAGATACGCAAAAATTTCATTGTCAATAATTCTATATCTAATAAAACTATCTTTTTCATAAAATCTTCTAATTTGGATAGTGAAAAAAGTTTCCTCTAAAGCATCTTGAGATATTTTAGCATTCTCATAAAATTTAAACTCATTGTTGATTTGATCTACCATCCAAGTGGGTATGTTATCGACACTTTGATTATATTTTTCTTTAGAAATATAATCCAAAAAAGTATTTTTACATTTTCTTTTATGCAATCGATATATAGCTTTAGAAGAGAAAAAATAAATAGAAAACCCTAAGACACATAAACTGAGTAAAATAATAACTTTCTTTTTCAATTTTGTTTCCTTTTTTTAAGTATTTTAATAGTTTTTTTCCTATTTTCTATACATACCCATCTATTATCTTGTTTCAGATCATTTAACAATTTTTGCCTATTTAGGCTTTGATATTTTGAGTATTTTTCTAAAACTTTATAAAGATAAACATATACATTTTCAAGCATAAGATTGTTTTTTGCAAAATTTGTCGCATTTTTTGTAATTTTTACACAAACACTGTCATTTTTTTTAGCCCAATTAATCTTATCTATTAAATCGGAGATATCATTTTTAATTGGAATATAATGCTCATATGGATGTAGTGCCCCATAAAACCATTGAATTTGATCTGATTCTTGCTTAAAACAAATTGAGTTTGATAAAAGTCTCCATTGATATCCAGGATATGAACACATATAACCATCTATATTAGGAAGATATTTACATTCTAAATGCTCTAGGATTGTGGCAAAATCTTTTAAAACGTCTTCTTTTTTTAATATAGGTTCTAATTGAAAACCCCAAGAGGGAGTAATTCCAGCATCTATAGAATCAAAATAGCTCCTCGATAGTTTAGATATAATAAACCTTGGTTTTTTTTTATAATTATCCAAAGTATATTGCTGATCATTGGATCCGCCTCTCCAAAAAGCTTTTTCTTTTTTTTGATCCCATAAAACCTTTTGATTTTCAGATATAATTTGCTTTGTTAGCGTTTTCCAACTTTTTGTATAAGAGTTATGATCTGGGATCAATATTACATTTTTTTCATCTTTTAGTTTTGCATGGCATAAAATGGGAGCAAATCTATCAATATTTTGATAAACAGATTTTGGTACTATATCTAAAGGCAGACCATCTACATCGGTATATATAAAATCAATATCAGCTATCTTTGTAAGTCTTAATAGAGTTTTTACAGCTCTTTCAAAATCTAAATCATTTATTGCTATTTTTTCATTTTCAAAATGATATCTATAAAGTTTATTATTTATAATCCTATATCTATAAAATGCATCTTTTCCAAAAACTGCATTTTTCTTTATAGACTGCATTGTATCGTCTACTATTTGAGATGAAAATTGATCAATTTCTTGAAAATCTTTTTCTATTTGATCTTTCATCCAAGATACAGGATTTCTTAAACTAGAATGAAAGTTTTTTTTTGATAAAAATTTTACATTAGTTCCTTTTTTATTTTTCTTATCAATTTGCAGATATATTAAAGTTGATATCGCAAAAGCCAAAAAAAATATAAAAAAAAAATAAATTTTAGTTTTCATTCTTCATTTTTAATAAAATTTTATTCGCTTTTCTTCTCTGTTGCACGCATACCCATCTAGGATCTGATTTTGTATCTTTCAAAAGTGAGTTTTTATCTATTTTGAGATGAGAACTATAGCTATCTATTGCCTTATATAAATATAGATAGACATCTTCTAACATTAAATTATTTAAAATAAAATCTGTTGCATTTTTTGCAATTTTTTCACACTTTTGATCCTCTTTTTTTGCCCAATTAATTTTTTCAACAAGATCTGACATATCATTTGCTACAGGAATGTAGTGTTCATATGGCTTTAAAGCGCTATAAAACCATTGAACTTCATTAGATTTTTGTTTAAAACATACTGAATTTGATAAAAGACGCCACTGATAGCCTGGATATGTACACATATAACCATCTAAAACAGGTAGAAATTTATATTTTAGATGATCTTCAACAGTTGCAAAAGGTTTTATTACATTGTCCTTTTCTAAAACATCTAAAAATTGCATATATTCGGTTTTGTTAATACCTGCCTCTATTAACTGGGGATATTTTTTTGATAAAAAAGCTAGAACAACTCGAGGTCTTTTTTTATAACTTTTTATATCATAACCTTTATCATGAGAGCCACCTCTCCAAAAAGCTAGTGCTGCTTTTTTCTCCCAAGGATTTTCTTTCATTTGATTTAAAATTTTTTGGCAATCTTCTTCCCATTTAGTACTAACAGAGTAGTAATCAGGAATTAAAACTACATATGGAGAATTTTGAATTGTTGCTCTAGTAAATATTGGAGCTTGCATCTCTTTTTCATTTGTGATGTAAAACCCTTTTGGAGTGTACTCTTCTGGAGTTCCATCCATATCAGAATATATAAAATCTATATTGGGAAGTTTTGTAAGTTTTGTAAGCGTTTTTAAAGCTTTTTCAAAAGATGGCTCTCTTTTAGTGATCTCAACATCTTTTGAAAAATATCTATAAACCTTGTTATCAATTACCCTATAACGAATAAATGATTTTTTTTGCTCAGGTACTGTTTTAAATATTTTATCGAATGTAGCGTCTATTGCTAATGGAGTAATCTTATCTAAATCTTTTAGATCACTATTTATTTGATTATCCATCCATTTTGGAGTCTCTTTTTTTAACTTTGCTAAAAAGTCTTGTTTTGGGAATCCTCTTAAAAAAGTTTCAACAAGCCGTACTCGATTAGGT
>JAAKFX010000058.1 GCA_011064865.1 Candidatus Anoxychlamydiales bacterium | reverse complement strand
CAGTTGTATTATAAAGGAAATTGGGACGCAGGGATTTTTAAGAATTGTTTGGCAGTAGTGGGAAGCAGGAGAATGACAACTTATGGAAAACAAGCGGCAGAAAGGTTGGTTAGAGATATAGCTGCAGCTGGCGTGACAATTGTTTCAGGTTTTATGTATGGAATTGATGCCACAGCTCACAAAGCAGCTTTGAGTGTTGGAGGTAGAACCATTGCTGTTATGCCTTGCGGCATAGATTTAATTCATCCCAGCCACCAGGAAGATCTTTACAATGAGATTTTAGAAAATAATGGTTTGGTAATTTCAGAGTATGAAGGAGCCCTGCAGTCATCTAATTGGACTTATCCAAGAAGGAATAGAATTGTTGCCGGGCTTTCAAAAGCAGCTTTAATTGTTGAAGCTGGAAAGAAAAGCGGCTCTCTAATTACTGCTAACTTTGCTAAAAAGTTCAAAAGAAAATTATTTGCAGTTCCCGGCCCGATTACCAGCGCAACATCAGAAGGAACTATTCAGCTTATTCAAAAAGGGGCTGAAATGGCTATTTCGGCCAAAGATATATTAAACTATTATAGCTTGAAAGGAATAAAAAATAATTGGAGAAATAATTGGAGTCCGACTCCAATTAATGGGGGGTCACCTTTAGAAAAAAAGATAATCAAAGAATTACAGAGAGAGCCCTTAGAAATAGATGAGTTGGCCCGAGCGCTTGAAATATCGGCTCGAAAGAGCAGTGTTCATTTAAGCGATCTTTTAAAAGATAAAAACGTAGTTTTAATATTTGATAAATCATCGACAAGAACTAGATGCGCATTTGAAATGTCAGCAGCTCAAGAAGGTGCATATGTTACATTTTTAACAAACTCACAAATGGGTAAAAAAGAGTCTGTAGAAGATACCGCAGAAGTTTTAGGTAGATACTACGATGGCATAGAATATCGTGGATTTAGCCAAAAATTAATAAACACTTTAGCAAAACATTCGCATGTTCCTGTTTGGAATGGTCTTACAGATGAGTTTCATCCAACACAAATACTCGCTGATCTTTTAACTATCCAAGAGCATATTTTCAAACCATATGAAAATGTTAAAGTAGTTTTTGTTGGCGATGCTAGAAATAATATGGGAAACTCTTGGATGATAGCATGTGCAAAACTAGGTATGCACTTCGTGGCCCTTGCTCCAAAAAGTTTATGGCCAAATCCAAAATTAGTGACTGAAATGAAAAATTTAGCTAAACATACCGGTGGGAAAATTGAGATTACAGCAAATATTGATAAAGGTGTTAAAGGAGCTGATGTAATTTATACTGACGTTTGGGTTTCAATGGGAGAAGAAGAAAAATACCCTGAAAGGATCAAACTTTTAAAACCCTATCAAGTAAATATGAAAATGTTGCATAAATCTAAAAATCCACATGTAAGATTTATGCATTGTCTGCCAGCTTTTCATGATCTGAATACTGAAGTAGCAAAACATATTCATAAAAAATTTGGTTTAAAATCTATGGAAGTAACTGACGAAGTATTTAGATCTAGACACTCAATTGTTTTTGATGAAGCTGAAAATAGACTGCATACTATAAAAGCTGTAATGGTATCGACAATCGGAAATATTTAGTTAGATAAAACAAAAAATACTATTTAGTAATAATAGTTCCACTTTTACCGTTTAGAGCTAAAAGAGCTTTTTCTAAAGAAGTGATGATTGATTTTTTACCACCCATTTCAACGAATCTACAAGCAGCTTCTATTTTAGGTCCCATGGATCCTTTGCCGAACTGGCCTTCTTCTAAATATTTTCTAGCCTCTGATACTTTGATGTTGTCTAACGCTTTTTGATTTTCTTGATGAAAATTTATATAGGCTTTTTCAACATCTGTTAAAATCATTAAAACATCGGCTTTTATAGTTTTAGCTAAAAGTGCTGCAGTCTTATCTTTATCGATAACAGCTTCTACTCCTGTAAGAGAACCGTCACTATTTTTGATAACAGGAATACCACCGCCTCCACAAGAGATGACTATTACTTTTTTATCAAAAAGAGTTTGGATGCTAAAAGCTTCTATTATCTCTTTTGGCTCTGGAGAAGGAACACATCTTCTATAACCTTTACCGATCTGTTCAATCATAATCCATTTTTTTTCTGCTTTAAAATTTTCAGCTTCTTCTTTAGTGTAATATGGCCCTACAGGTTTAGATGGATTGTTAAAAGCAATATCATCACTGTCTACTAAAACCTGAGTCAAAACTGTTGCAACTTTAATATCGTCTGATTGTTTTGTGATTTCATTAAAGGTAAGCCTTTGAATCATATATCCAATAAAGCCTTGAGTCTGGGCTCCACAAATATCTAACGGCATTGCAGGAATTGTTTTTTTAGATTGTTCATTTTGTAATAGTATTGCACCAACTTGAGGTCCATTTCCATGAGTTACTGAAATTAAATAACCCTCTTTTATAATACCTAAAAAGTGTTTGGCTGTCTTAGAAACATGTTTTAATTGATCTTCAGCAGTGCCTTTTTCTCCTGCTTGCAAAAGGGCATTTCCACCTAAGGCTATCAAAACTTTTTCTTTCATTTTAGCCTCTCTCTAATGCGCAAGTCATACAGTGAGCAGCGCCATAACCACCTGTTAAATTTGGAATATTTATTGGATAAACATCAAGTTCCATATGATACACAGCTTTTTTATGAGGAAAAAACTCACCATCACCTCTTAAATGTTCATAATCAGCTTGAATATGATCTAGAAGTTTGCCATAACGATTGGGATCATCTTTCGTAATTCTTTTTACAGTATCAATTACTTTTTTTACGTTTCTTTCTGATTCAACAGCTAGGATATTACCATCTTTGATACATAAAAAATTAGAAGCGTAGCTCATCTGTTCTAAAGTTGTAATATTGATAACCTCAAAGCCTTTTGATTTTATATAATCATATAAATTTGTCTCTTTTGGATCTTTCGTAAATGTTCCCATCCCTTCGTTATGAAAAATTTCAACTTTGGCTTCTTTAATTAGCATCTCACAACCCACTACTACTTTTGAAGAGGCAACATTAAAATAGGTATCCAAATGCATATTGATCATAGGATCTGGTTTGTCTGAAGAAACAAGTGGATGCAGAGGTTGATGTACTACTGCTAACTCTTCAAATTCAAAATCTAAAGAAAGTAGCTGCTCTATTGCATCTCTATTTGTTCTATCACCTTGACCAACTAAAGCAAATTTTCCCATTGGGATAAATTCACCACCTTCAATTGTTCCTGGCTCTTCAATTTCATGCAAAAGAGATAATCCCAAAACATTTTCCCAGAAAAATTTTGTAACTATTGTCTCTCTTCTTCTTGCAGGTTTTGCTAGCCTGCAAAGCACGATACCACTATCTGTTACAAATTGTTGATCTCTCATAAAATATAGATTTGCAAGCGGCTGTCTTTTTGTGATATTAAGCTGAACATTTCTCGAGCCTTTTTGAACGACAAAATTTAAAGATGGATTGATAATTAAGATATTAAAAAAATGAGCAATATCTAGATATTTTATATTTTCTTCAAACTCTTCTTTAGCTCTCGCAATAGCATTAGCATCTCCTGTATATTCCATGGTCTCTCTTGCTAAATTTATTAGCTCTCTTTTTACTATTGGAATAGTAGATGCAGCTTGAAGGGTTGCTTGTTTTAATCTTATTACCTGTACACCGAATTCCTCTTTCAAAATAGTTTCTAACATCTCATGCTCTCTTCTAGCACCGGATCTTGAAAAAGCTCTTTCGTATAAAGAGCTATATGGTTCCATAAGACCAAAAAACATCTCCATTCCAGGTCTATGAATAACAACTTTTTTTAAAGAGTTCCACTCAGCTCTAATTTTACCGTCCATTATTTCTCCTTAAATTTACTATTCACTTTATAAGCCCATATATAAATAATTATTGAAAATATTGCGAGTACAATTAAATCATGGGGCAAAAGCAAATATCCAAGTGGCTGAATTGGAAGAAAATTATTAAACATAAAAGCTGGATCGCCAAGATAGGCTATAATCATAATACCAACTAAATATGCGATAACCCAAAGGTTTCTTTTAAACTCCCATTTTTTCTTTACAAAGAAAAATGCGATATATCCACTTAACATTAAAAGAGCTCCAACCACAGACCATGGCCAAGATGCCCAATAAATAACAAAAGTAGCTAAAATAAATCCGATAATTGTAGTTAATGTTACTAAAGGTAATTTAAATGGTCTATGAACTTTAGGTTTTGTCTTTCTTAAAATTTTTACAGCTAAAACAGCCGCCGCATATGGAACAACTCCAGTTACAGATGCAATTAAAGCAACAGATGCAAAATTTGGAATAGCAATGATAATAATGCTTGTTAATACCGATGTAAAAACCAATGACGCTATTGGAGTACCGTATTTTTTGTTCACATTTGCCATGGGTTTCCAAAAAAGTTTGTCTCTTGCCATAGCAAAAGGAAGCCTTGCTTGAATAAGAACCCAACTACCGCCAGCACCACCCGTTGCTATTATTGCTCCGATTGTAGAAATGGCAGCGAGCCAAGGAAGACCAACTCCAATCGCCACATCACTAAGAGGAGAGGTTAGTTCGCCTACCCTTTTCCAATCTCCAACTTTAATACCGAGACCATCCCAATCGAGCATTCCGATAAAGACAAAAGCAATCAAAGTATAAACTATTAAAACAATAATAATAGTTAATATCATTGCCCAAGGAATATTCTTCGCTGGATTTTTCACCTCTTCTGTTGGCATTACAATAGCTTCAAAACCAGTAAATAACCAAAAACATAGAGTTACACCTAAAGTAACACCTTTAAATCCAAAAGGAAGAAATGGTAAAAAATTATGACCCTTAATATAAGATAATCCTACTAAGAAAAATATGGCTAGAGGAATAAGTTTACCAATAGTTGTAATAACGCTATATAAACCACCCCATTTAACTCCAAAAACATTGATTAAGGTAAATACCCAAATAGCTAGAACAGCAATTGTAATACCGAGTGGAGTTAAAGTTCCACCATACGCTAAATTAGGAACATAAAATCCGAGATAGATAACAAAAATATCGATAATGGCAGCGGTTCCAATAAACAGGTATAAAAAATATCCCCATCCCATTAAAAAACCACCGAGATTACCAAGTGCTAATTTCGGTAAAGAATATGGACCACCCGATATAGGAAAAGCAGAACCGAGCTCGGCGTATGCAATCCCTAAAAAAAACGTAATTATTCCCGTTATAATAATCGCTAAGATAAGTGCAGGACCTGCAACTTGAGCCATAACAGCTGGCATTCCAAAAATTCCAGAACCTAAAATTCCACCGACACCGAGTGACAATAATGTAAAAAAACCTATCTCTTTTTTTAATCCATCTTTTGACACAAAACTCTCCTAATTTTATTAGCTTTAATATAAAAGATAATTTATACAAATATAAAATTAAATATATAATTTATTATTCAGAAATCCAACCTTGAACGATTGGGAAATATCGACCTTTAGTAAAGGCTTTTTTGCTCACTCTAATTCCAGGAGGGCCTTGTCTTCTTTTATATTCAGCTCTATGAATTCTCTCGACTAATTCGGTAACTAAAGTAATATCTAAGTTATATTTTTTTACAATCTCTTCAATAGATAGATGATCTTCGACATAACCTTCTAATACTTTATCGACAATTGAATATTCTGGAAGTACATCTTGATCTTTTTGATCCGCTTTGAGCTCTGCTGATGGCGCTTTTTTAATAATAGATTGAGGAATAATCTCTTTTTTTCTATTTATCCATTTAGCTAAAGCATAAACCAAAGTTTTAGATACATCAGTTAAAACACCAAGACCTCCACACATATCTCCATATAAAGTTACATAACCCATAGCCATCTCTGATTTATTTCCTGTTGATAAAACAATATAATCTAACTTATTCGATATAGCCATAAGTATCATTCCTCGAATTCTAGCTTGCAAATTTTCTTCTGTTGTATCAAAAGATTTACCAGCAAAAAGCGGACTTAATAGATCTAAATACTGTTGATACATATGATCGATTGGAATATCTAACATTTCCACTCTTAAATTTGCAGCTATTTTATTTGAATCTTCAAAAGATGAGAGTGATGAATATCTAGAAGGCATATTCAAAGCAAAAACATTATGTGGCCCCAAAGCATCTGCAGCAATACATAAAACTAAAGCAGAATCTATTCCACCGGACAGACCGATACATGCTTTTGAAAGATTTAATTTACGAAAATAATCTTTCACACCTAATACTAAAGCGCTATAGAGCTCTGAGAGAGGATCTGTTTTAAAAATTGATTGAGGATTTGGTTTTTCGATATCTATTAAAAAATGATCTTCAACAAATCCTTTTGCCTCAGCTATTAAAACACCCTCTTTATCAAAGCACATACTATGACCATCGAAAACTAATTGATCATTTGCCCCTACTTGATTGCACATTATATGAGGACATCTCAATGTCTTTGCAACTTTCGATAAAACTTTTATTCTAAGATCTTTTTTTTGATAGTAGTATGGAGATGCTGATATATTAATTAAAAGATCAGGATTTAATTTTTTTATATCTTCAACAGGATCTTGTTTATATTTTTTTAGCTCATCATCACTATTTGCCCAAACATCTTCACAAATAGCTATAGCTATTTTTTTACCTTTATATTCAAAAACTTTTTGTATATGGGATGACTCGAAATATCTTTTTTCAACAAAAACATCATAAGTTGGAAGCAATGTTTTATCTTTATAACCTAAAAGTTTTTTATCATAAATTACAGCAGCGCTATTAAATAAAGGTTTACCTCTTATTTCAGTATTTCTTCTAATTGTACCAACCACTACAAATAAATTTTGAGAAGCCTCTATTATTTTTTCTAACTCTTTTTCCATTTGATCAATAAAATTATTATAAAGCAAAAGATCTTCTGGAGGATATCCCGAAATCGCGCTTTCAGGAAAAATCACAATCTCAGCTTTTTCGAGTCTTGCTCGATTCAGTGCATGAATAATTTTTTCTGTATTATGAGAGAGAGCCCCGACTTTTGGATTTAATTGAGCAATATAGATAAGCATTTTTATATATCCTTTTTTTTAAGATTAAGTTTTTATTTTTGATTTGACAAGAATTTATTATAAATTTTATCAGTTCTTCCTTGAAAATTAGAAGTCCGACTTCTAATTTTCAAGGAAGAAATATTGTAAATCTTTTATATTATTTAACTTACAAAAAAGGGGTAAAACACAACATCATTTTTTAGAAAAAATTATTTCATCTATTTAAAATGAAAAAAAAGTTAAATGTTTTTGAATCTAATTACTCATATTTGCTATTGTAGATGTTATAGAATTTTATTATATCTACAACATTTACAAGGTTATATGAAACAACAAAGAGAACATTGGGGATCCAAACTTGGATTTATTATGGCTACAGCAGGTTCTGCAATCGGACTTGGTAGTCTATGGCGCTTTCCATATATAGCAGGACAAAATGGCGGTGGAGCATTTGTCTTATTATATTTATTTTTTACATTGATTATAGGAATCCCTGTCTTTATCGCTGAGCTCATTATTGGTCGAACAGCTCAAAAAGGAGCTATTGGAGCTTATAATGATCTATCACATGGGTCTACTCACTGGAAACTTCTTGGTTGGTTCAATTTGATCACATCTTTTATCATTCTATCTTTTTATTCTGTTGTATCTGGCTGGACAGTAAACTATGCTCTTATGTCACTGAGCAATTTTACAGCTTCTAGAACACCTGAAGAAATTAAAAACGTGTTCTCTACTCTATATGTATCTGGTGATATAAATACATTTTGGCTTTTCTTTTTTGTACTTATAACAGTAGGTGTTGTTTTTGGAGGGATAAGAAAAGGAATTGAGTATTGGTCTAAAATTTTAACTCCAGCTCTTTTGGTAATCTTAGTAGGACTTTTTATATTTTCTACAACTCTTCCGGGATTTAAAGAGGCTGTTAAATTTATATTATATCCTGATTTCACAAAACTCAATGCGGGCTCAGTACTCGCCGCGCTTGGAATGGCACTTTTTACTTTAAGTGTTGGCCTTGGAATTATTCTGACATATGGAAGTTATATGAAGCATACTGAAGATATTCCAAAAACTGGGTTAATTATTGGAGGGGTATCGGTTTCAGTATCTTTGCTTTCTGCATTAATGATTTTTCCAATAGTTTTTACATTTGGATTTGAGCCGCAAGCGGGCCCAGGTTTAGTTTTTCAAACGCTTCCTGTTCTATTTTCAAAACTTCCTGGAACTTTGATTTTATCAACAATCTTTTTTATACTTTTTATTTTTGCAACACTGACCTCTACTATCTCTATTTTAGAAGTTTTAGTTTCTAACTTAATTGAAGTTTTTGGCTGGACAAGAAAAAAAGCTGCTATGCTCTCTGGTTTAGCTGTTTTTGCTTTTGGAATCCCAACAGCTTTAAGTGGCTCTGGTACGCTTTTCAAAAACTGGAAAAGCATATATGGAAAAGATTTTTTTGAAACTATGAATGATTTAACAGCTGATTGGCTGATGCCAATCTCTGCATTTTTTACAGTATTATTTATAAGTTTTGTAATGAAAAAAGCTTTTTCTACAGAAGAGTTTTCGAAAGGGACTACTCTTAGAAAATCCATGCATGTATGGTTTTTCTTAGTAAGATATGTAGCGCCGATAGCAATATTAATAATCATATTGCAACAAAGTGGAATCATAAATTTAGGTAAATTATTTTGAGTAAAATTATGGAAAAAAAATTAGCAATTAATAGTGAAAATATTCTGCCTATTATTAAAAAATGGCTTTATTCAGAGAAAGATATTTTTGTTAGAGAGCTTGTATCTAATAGTTCAGATGCTATCTCTAAATTAAAAATTATTGATAGCACAATAAACGATCTTAAAATAGAGATTAAAATTGATAAGAAGGAAAAGACTCTAACTATTATCGATACGGGTCTTGGAATGAGCTATGAAGAGGTAGAAAAATATATCTCTCAAATAGCTTTTTCAGGAGCTGAAGAATTTTTCAAAAAGTATGAATCTGGCGATCAAAAAGATCAAATTATTGGTCATTTTGGACTCGGATTTTATTCTGCTTTTATGGTTAGTGAAAAAGTTGAGATTACAACTCAATCACATGATGAGAGTAAAGAATCTGTTTTTTGGGTATCTGATGGATCTGCTAAGTATAAAATTGAAAAGAGAAAAAAACTAAAAGTTGGTACTGAAGTAAAGCTATTTATTGATAAAGATAATTTAGAATTTTTAGATGAAGATAAGATAAAATCAATTTTATTAAAATACTGTCCTTTTTTCTCTTATCCGATTTATTTAAATGATAAACATATAAATAACAAAGATCCACTTTGGCTAAAAAATCCACAGGAATGCTCTGATAAAGAATATATTGAATTTTATAAAGAGCTCTATCCTTTTGATGCAGACCCTATATTTTGGATTCATTTAAATATTGATTATCCCTTTAATTTAAAAGGCATTTTATATTTTCCAAAGATCACAAATAATTTTGATCTTAATAAATCTCATGTAAAGCTTTTTTCAAATAGAGTTTTTGTATCTGAGAGTGCAAAAGATATTTTGCCAAAATTTTTAGCAGTTTTAAAAGGGGCAATAGATAGTAGCGATATTCCTTTAAATGTATCAAGAAGCTATCTACAAATTGATCCAAACATAAAAAAACTATCTAATCACATCTCAAAAAAGGTAGTTAATCGATTATCTAATCTCTATAAATTAGATAAAGATAAATTTATATCT
>JAAKFX010000057.1 GCA_011064865.1 Candidatus Anoxychlamydiales bacterium | reverse complement strand
TTTCCTATTAAGAAAATTGAAAAACATTATTATAATAACGGTTGGCAATTCATCCCTTCCCTAAAGGAAAGGGTTTTCTTGCCATAAAATGATAAAAAATTTTAGAAACAAAACTATTAAGAGATGGCAGAAAAAACCGAAAAGGCGACGCCGAAAAAGCTTCGCGATGCTAGAAAGAAAGGACAAGTGGCAAAATCGCAAGATTTTCCATCAGCAATTACATTTGCGACAGCGATCTTTAGTGTTATCTTTGCAGCATCTTATTTATATAAAAATTTAGCAAGCTACACTATAACTACTCTAAAAGCAATCAGTACAAATATAGATCTTCAAAATCGAGCAGGCGCTATTATGACAGAGGCTATAAATGTTATTATGGTTTGTAGTTTTCCTATTGTAATAGTTGTAGCTATGGTTGGTATTTTAGCAAATTTTCTAGTTATCGGGCCTCTATTTTCATTTCAAGCGATGAAGTTTGATTTAAAAAAGTTAAATCCTGTTGAAGGTATAAAACAAAAATTCAAGCTAAAAGTTTTGGTGGAGCTTATAAAATCTGTCTTAAAAATTACGGGTGCTGCTTTAATTATTTTTTTTATTATTAAATCGATGCTTCCAGAAGTTGTTTTATCTGTTAAATTTCCAATCATTGGAACTCTAAGTATCATGAATGAGTTTTTAAGAAAGGTAGCTATTCAAGTCGGGCTATTTTTTCTACTTATCGCAATTTTTGATTTAGCTTTTCAAAAAAAGCAATTTGCAAAAGAGATGATGATGGAAAAATTTGAATTAAAACAAGAATTCAAAGATACTGAAGGAGACCCGATGATAAAGAGCAAAAGACGCGAGCGGTTTAGGGAGATTGCATATTCGGAAGGACCATCAGCTGCGAAAAGAGCGAGAGCTATTGTTACAAATCCGACTCATATAGCGATAGCACTCGGATTTGAAGAGGAAAAAGATCCGGTACCGACGATATTAGTGATGGGAAAAGGTCCAATGGCTGAAAAAATTATAAAAATAGGAATTGATAATCATATACCAGTTATGCGAAATGTAGATTTAGCGAGAAAGTTATTTGCTATAGGTAATGTAGGAGATTATATTCCGAAAGAAGCTTATAAAGCAGTTGCAGAGATTTTAAAATGGTTAGAGACTATGGAAGAGATGCCTGATGTTAACATAGGAATTTTTCAGTGAACAAATTTTTAGATAATGTAACAAAATATTTAGGAAGCTCAAAAACTCTAAGCACAATAACTAAATCTAGCGATCTTTTATTAGCAGTATTTGTAATTAGCATCATGATGATGTTAATTGTTCCAGTATCGCCTCATGTCATCGATGTTTTAATAGCTGTTAATTTAACAGCATCACTCACAATATTATTTGTTTCTTTGTATATTCAAAAAGCAGTGCATTTATCTATTTTTCCATCGCTTCTTTTACTTACTACTTTATATCGTTTAGGAGTTAACATCTCTTCAACTCGTCAGATTTTACTTCATGCAAATGCTGGAGAGATTATCTTTGCTTTTGGAAATTTCGTTGTTGCGGGTAACTATGTAGTCGGTGGTGTTATATTTTTAATTATTACCATTGTGCAATTTATAGTTGTGGTGAAAGGTGCAGAGAGAGTATCTGAGGTTGCAGCTAGATTTACCTTAGATGCGATGCCAGGAAAGCAGATGAGTATTGATGCTGATCTTAGATCTGGTGTTATTGATACTAATCAAGCAAGAATGCTTAGATTAGCTTTAAACAAAGAGTCTCATCTATATGGTGCTATGGATGGTGCCATGAAGTTTATTAAAGGAGATGCGATTGCTGGAATTGTGATCACTATTATCAATATCGTTGGAGGTTTGATAATTGGGGTTGTGCAAAGAAAACTTCCTTTAGCACAATCTGCCCAAATATATGCTCTATTATCTATTGGAGATGGATTGGTTTCTCAAATACCATCTATTATGATAGCGATAGCATCTGGTATCGTAACAACTAGGGTGTCTTCTGAACAAAAAGATTCGCATCTAGCAAAAGATATCACAGAGCAATTGTTGGCTCAGCCGAAAGCTTTTATGATTGCCGCTGCTATGCTCTTTTTAATGGCGTTTCTTCCAGGATTTCCACCTCCCCCATTTTTATTTATTGGATTGATTATGGCTACTATTGGAGTTGTTGTGTTTATGACTCAGAAAAAAGAAAAAGCGAAACTAGCTGGAGGAGGTATTTTAGAAGATATAGAAGGACATGCTGTTGTTAGTGGTGGAGCTGAAGATTATGCTCTGACGCTCCCTGTAATTTTGGAGCTTGGCAAAGGCCTATCGGGTTTAATCAAAAAAGATAAACAAGGCCTTACTTTTATAGATAAGATGATTCCTAAAATGAGACACGCTCTTTATCAAGATTTAGGTGTTCGTTTTCCAGGAGTACATGTTAGAACTGAGTCTCCAACTTTGGCTAATGATGAGTATTTAATCTATCTAAATGAAGTACCGATGCTAAAAGGAAAAGTATTTATAAATTATCTACTTACAAATGAGAGTGAAGATACTTTAAAAAGGTATAATCTTCCCTACACAAAAACGAAAAGTATTTTAGGTTTGCCGACTCTTTGGATAGAAGAAAAAAATAAAGAAGTTTTAAAAAAAGCAAAAATTAAATATTGGACAATCTTAGAAGTTATAATACTACATCTATCAAAATTCTATCGTCAATATTCTTCTGAATTTATCGGCATCCAAGAGATTAGAGCTATTTTAGAATTTATAGAAAAATCTTATCCAGATCTAATAAAAGAGGTGACAAGATTAGTACCACTTCAAAAACTAACAGATATCTATAAAAGGCTTGTACAAGAGCAGATATCTATAAAAGATCTTAGAACTATTTTAGAAGCTTTAAGTGAATGGGCGCAAACAGAAAAAGACGTGGTTCTATTAACTGAATATGTAAGATCATCACTCAAGCGCTATATTTCATATAAATATTCTCAAGGGCAAACGGTTTTATCTGTTTATCTATTAGATCCTGAAATTGAAGATATGGTAAGAGGAGCAATAAAGCAAACATCTGCGGGTTCATATTTAGCTTTAGATCCTGATTCTGTTCAAATGATTTTACATGCGATGAGATCTATAATAGTACCAACACCACCAGGAGGACAACCACCTGTTTTACTTACAGCTATTGATGTAAGAAGATTTGTAAGAAAATTAATTGAAGGAGAGTTTCCGGATCTACCTGTTGTATCATATCAAGAGATTGTTCCAGAAATTCGCATTCAACCACTTGGAAGAATAAAACTATCTTAAAAGTATGGAAAGAATTAGCCAAACTTCAAAATTAAGTAAAGCACAAAAACAGCAATCGCTTCAAAAAGCGAAAATGCAACAGCAAAGACAAGTTGCGTCAAAACTTGCTTTAAAAGCATATCGAGAATCTGGATTTAATATAGTAGCGATGAAAAGAAATTTCAAAACTCTAGAAGAGAAAAGATCATTAAAAAAAGAGGTTTCAAAATCTTCTTTTGCGGATGAAGAGGTAGAAATAGTTGAAGCTGTAAAAGATGCACAAGATGCAGCAGCTAGATTTAGCAGCAAAAATGCAGAGCTTCAAGCAAAAACACTTCTTATCTTAAGAGAATTAATAAAAGAAGAAGATACTGAAGAAGATATCTTGAAAAAAGTTTTAGATTTCTATCCAGATTATACTCTAGCAGATGATGCACTAGAATTTTTGTATCAAACAACTGCGGGAACACTTCAAGCAAAAGTTCTAAGGGCAAAACAATTTTTAAATGACACTTATAAAAGAGAGATCATAGCTGGTAGAAACATCAATCTGCAAGCTCAAGTATTTTCTAAAGAGGGTCTGGGCTCGCCGACTCACCTTAGAGATATGTATAGAGATATAACGGGAAATCCTAGAACTGCACATACTCTTTTCGATGAGCTTACATCTCAGTATGACTATCAAAACATGAAAGTAGTGATTAGATTTTTACTTCATTCATTAGGATCTGATTTAAAATCAAAAGGTCCATCTATAACAAGACCGGAGTTGATTAGACTTATAGAAGATGCACAAATGCTTCAAGCTATTTTAGGAGTTTTTAGGTTTTTTATCTCCAGAGATAAATTAATAAACTCACAATTCGATCATTTTGGATTAATTCTGCCAAAAGGTTTAGATTTTGAAAAACTCGCTAAAATTTTTATAAATCTTTTAAAAGAGCGATATGTGACATCTGAGAAGATATTTTTAATTTCTAAACATTTGAAAATTTCTCAAGAAATCGCTGCGCAAATCGTTATTTATACTCAGATGAGAGATGCAATTAGACAAACATCTTTGAAATTATATAAATCTATAAAACATAGACAAGAGATTCTAGATACTTTTATTGAAACCTTAGAAGAGTTAGAAGAAGAGCTGGAAGAAGAGGAATCTTAATGAGAGATAAATTTTTAATCCTTTTAAATTCACTGAGTGAAAAACTTGAAATTGATTTACAACTAGATAAAAATGGAGCTTGCTCAATTTTATATGAAGATAGTCTACAAGTTCAATTAGAGCTAGACTCTACATTAGAAAACTTAATTGTCTTCAGTTCTCTTTTTACTTTAGCGCCTGGAAAATTTAGAGAAGCTGTACTTTTAAATGCTTTAAAAGCAAATGATACTTTTCCATATGTCGCCACATTTTCCTATTTTGAGCCTGATAGCTCTTTAGCTTTTCATAATTTTTTAAAGTTTGAAACTTTAAATGTAGATATTTTAGTAAGCTATTTATCTACCTTTGTAGAGTTAGCCTCGCGCTATAAAAAAGCAATAGAACAAGGAAACAGCTCTTTTTTTTAAATGGATGAGATAAAAAACTATATAAACACTACTCAAACAGCTAAGCATTGGGGAAAAATTGGCATTTTTTCTCATCATGGCATTGTTATCCCTCTTTTTGCACTGAAGTGCAGAAACAGCTCAGGGATTGGAGAATATTTAGATTTAATAAAAGTTATTGATTGGTGTAAAGATGTTGGATTTAATGTAATTCAGCTGCTCCCTTTAAATGAAACTGGCATAGATCCATCTCCTTATAATGCTATCTCTTCTTGCGCTTTAAATCCACTGCATATTTCCCTTCATAAACTAGATGGTTTAGATGAAAACCCTGATCTAAAAGAAGAGCTTGAAAATTTTAAAGTATTAAATACCTATCAAAGAGTTCACTATCTTCAGCTAAAACGAATGAAAATGAAATTTTTAAGAAAATACTATGATTGTATTTTTGATGATCTAAAAAAAGATAAAGATTTTGAAAAATTTTTAAAAGAAAACTCATGGTTAGAAGAGTTTGCTCTTTTTCGTACGATTCAAGAACACCAAAATTTCAAAACTTGGGATCTGTGGCCTAAAGATCTACAAAATATCCATGAAAAAAATCTAGCTCCATATATTGAGAAATACCATGCTGATATGCATTTTCATTTCGCTGTTCAATATTTTTGTTTCAAGCAACTTTCTGAGGTAAAAAGACATGCTAATACAAAAAACATATTGATTCAAGGCGACGTTCCAATCATGGTTAGTAAAAACAGCTCTGATGTATGGTTTAATAGATCTCTTTTTGATTTTAAACATGTAGCTGGTGCTCCTCCAGATTCTTATAGCGCTTATGGACAAAGGTGGGGATTTCCTCTGTTTAATTGGGCTAATTTAAAAGCTACAAATTATCACTGGTGGAAAAGAAGACTAAAAAATATAGAGCATTTATATCATATGTATAGAATAGATCACGTTGTTGGTTTTTTCAGAATCTGGTCTATGTTTCAAGATGAAGATGCAACAGAGGGTAGATTCTTTCCAAAAGATCCAGTGCTCTGGCAAAAAAATGGAAGAAATAGACTTCTCATGATGTTAAACTCATCTCCCCTACTTCCCATTGCTGAAGATCTAGGATTAATTCCTAAAATTGTATATAAGACCTTAAGAGAGCTCGGTATTTGTGGTACTAAAGTTATTCCTTGGGAAACCAATATCTTTGGTTTTATTAAATTTAACAACTATGAACCTTTGAGTATAACCTCTCTCTCTACTCATGACTCTGATACATTTGAGCAATGGTGGGAAGGTTTTGCTAAAGGCGCTTCAAAATTTGCTAAAATGAAAAATTGGCACTATACATCTCATCTAACCTATAAACAAAGAAAAGAGCTTCTAACAGATGCTCATCATACCTCATCTCTTTTTCATATAAACCTTCTCGGTGAATATTTAGCCCTCTATCCAGATCTTGTCTGGCCAGATATCGATGATGAAAGAATCAATGTTCCAGGTACTATGAGACCTACTAATTGGACATATAGATTTAGACCTGCTTTTGAAGATATTATGGAGCACAAAAAGCTAACTCAAGATCTAAAAGATATTTTAGCTTAGATATCTGCAAAAAGCAGCTAATTAATTTACATTCTTTTTTGTTAACTCTTTACTCGAAACCATTTTCAATTTATTATCAAAATAAAGGATTGATAAATATGAAAAGGGTTTTTTTTATACTTTTAGTATTAATAACTTCGAACAGTTTTTGTGCGCTCAAAAATCTACCAGGTTTGGAGAATTTTCAAAAATCTAAAATAAAAACAATATATAAGAATTTAGATCCTAAATCTGTAGTGCAACATTTTGCATTTTATAAATTATATCCAGACACAGAGGAAGGAAAGCTAGCTTTAAAAAGGGCTTGGAATCTTTTAAAGCAAGAAGATGTAAAAGATCCTTTATTTCTACCGACTTTAGATATCACTATGATGATAAGTCTAGTAAACAATCAAAACACAATTATTCCGGATGATTTAGATAATGAAAAATTAGATTTTTTAGAAAGTATCGGAAAAAACCTAAAAAACAGAAGCCTCAAAGGACATAAAATATGGAAAAGAGATGAAATTCTAAAATTAAAAGAAGAAGAAATGGATTTAGCTAGAGCTCTATTTTTAGAAGAGATGGGAGAGGCTGAAGATTCAGTTTATAAAATAAGATATTATGAAGCTATTTTAGATCTGATGGCACTTCAAATTTTAGCAAAACTAAATAATAATCCAACAGATATGGATAAAGTTCACGCGATAAATGATTTTATCTTTTATGAAAAAAGATTTAGATTCCCACCGCATTCTATTCATGCAAAGCAAATTGATACCTATACCTTTTTATCATCTGTTATGGATTCGAGAAGAGGAGTTTGTTTAGGAGTGTCTATTTTATATTTGACCTTAGGACAAAGATTAGGGCTTGATTTAGAGATTATCACACCACCTGGACACATTTATGTTAGATACAAAGATAATGATGGCAAAATTACAAATATTGAAACAACAGCGAGAGGCGTGGATTATCCATCTGAGGTTTATTTGGGAATAGAGACGAAAAAACTGCAACAAAGAAGTATCAAAGAGGTGCCTGGCATGGCATTTTTCAACCAAGCCTCTTTATATTGGAGCGCTGAAAAATATGAAGAAGCAGTAGAATTATATAAAAAAACGCTTGTCTATATGCCCGATGATCCTAATACAAAATTTTTGCTTGGTTTGAATCTTTTATTTATGGACAAGGTTGAAGAGGGAACAAAACTTTTAAATGAACTAAAAGATTACAAATCTGAATATCTAACAACAAAAGAAAACATAATAGAAGATTTTTTAAATAATAAAACTGATATAGAATCGATGAAAGCAGTATTTTTACCTGTAAATGAAACTAGAGAATCTATTATAGAAAAACAAAAAACTCTTTTTAAAATTGTTGAAAAATACCCAGCATTTAGAGGAGCTTTATTTCAGCTGATTAACACATATCTGCAACTCGGTAGAGAGAAAGAGGCTCTAATCTATTTAAATAAATATTATAAAATAGATAGTGAAGATCCTATTGTAAACTACTATATTGCAGCGATTTCATTTGAAAGATTTGATTATATAAATGCTTGGAAGTTTTTAAAAAATGCAGAAAATCTTTTAGAAAAAGAGAATCATTATCCTAAAGCTTTAAAAGGTTTTAAAGAAGCTTTGAAAAGAGCTAGTATAGATCCTAATATATAGTTAAAGATTTTAATTTCAATTTTCAGCTCCTCTATAGGATAAAAATCATAATTCATTTAATTTTTTTAAACACTCTTCGATAAAATAAGGAAGATCATCTGGCATTCTACTAGATATAAGATTTTTATCGACAACTACTTTATCATCAATAAATGTAGCTTTGGCATTTATCAAATCTTGTTTAATAGATTTCCAGCCGGTAACTTTTCTATTTTTTAAAACATCTGCAGAGATTAATATTTGTGAGCCATGACAGATTGCAAAAACAGGTTTTTCTTCTTTCATAAAATCTTTCACAAAAGCTAATACTTCATCATATATGCGCAGTTTGTCGGGAGAATAGCCTCCTGGAATGAAAAGAGCATCAAAATCTTTTTCTTTAACATCTTTTATCTCTTTTTCAATTTCAACTTTTGTATATTTTTTCATTCCTGTTACAGTTTTTATTTTGGTTCCAATAACTACTACATCATGTCCCTTTTCTTTAAAAGCCTCAAAAGGTTTTAAAAATTCTGAGTCTTCAAACAGATCTTCTAACAAAACTGCAATTTTAGCCATTTTTCCCTCTTTTTTGTCTTTCTACAATTTAACAAAAAAAACTTTTATTAAAAATTTTATATTAATAGCTAGATCAAAGAAAAAATTTTAATAAAAAAAAATATTAGCTTTTATTCAAAAATTTCAAAATTTTTATTTTCAATATCAGTTTATCTTGCGTCTTATGCTTTTTGATGGTATTATTTTGTCTTAAAATTGAAGGAGATATGAACAATGTCAAAAGTATGTCAAGTTACAGGCAAAAAACCGCGTAAGGGCAGAACATATGCAACTAGAGGTATAGCTAAAAAGAAAAAGGGAATTGGACTTAATATCACAGGAAAAACTAAAAGAAGATTTTTACCTAATCTTTTCAAAAAAAGATTTTGGTTTTCAGAAGAAAATAGATTTGTCACTTTAAAGCTAACACCAGCTGCCATGAAAATCATCGATAAAATCGGACTTGCTAAAGTTATTAAAAATATGCGAAAAGATGGAAAAAAAATATAATATTTTTTTTCAAAAACTGTTAAATGCGAATAAAAGCAAAATATATATTTACCATCTCAATTTTAATAATATCCACATATTATATTAATATTATAGTCGCTTCAATTTCTCCAAATCTTCCAAAGCCAGGTCAAAGGCCTTTATTATATTCCAATCAAATGAGACAAGATTTGAAGATGACTTGTTTCAAAGCTTTGAAACAAGCAAAAAGCCATATCCATTTGGTGATGTTTGGTCTTACAGATTCTAAAATAATTGATATTTTGAATAAAAAGTCTAAAAAAAATTTAGATATGCATATCTTTTATGATAAAAGATCAAGACACACGTTAGAAGTAAAACCACATCAACACACTTTAGTTAAAACAAAAGGGCTAATGCACCAAAAGATTTTAGTTATCGATAAAAAACTAGTTTTTTTAGGATCTGCTAACTTCACAACATCATCTTTTTTGATGCATGATAATTTAATCATCGGTTTTTATAGTCCTGAAGTTGCTAAATTTTTATGTCAAAAAACACCTTATTTTCCTGGTAATATTTCTGCTATTATAGCTGGTCAAAAAATAGATATTTGGCTACTTCCAGATTTTCAAAACAAAGCGATAAACAAAATCATAGAACTGATAAATTCAGCTGCAACTTCCATTGAAGTTGCGATGTTTACTCTCACCCATCCATATTTAGTAAATGCTTTAATTGCTGCTAAAAATAGAGGAGTAAATGTTCAAGTAGCTATTGATTTTCAATCAAAAAACGGAGCTAGCAGAAAATCTATTGAAAGACTAGAGAGAGAGAAAATTACTATATTATTTAATAGAGAGATAAAACTCTGTCATCACAAATATATTTCAATAGATCAAAAAACACTGCTTTTAGGCTCAGCTAATTGGACAAAATCTGCTTTTAACAAAAACTATGACTGTTTTTTGATATTATATAATTTAGATAGAGATCAAAA
>JAAKFX010000056.1 GCA_011064865.1 Candidatus Anoxychlamydiales bacterium | reverse complement strand
GCTATGGAGTATACTACTGCAACAGCTGCACTAACTCCTCCTAAAAGGAAAGCTACTTCTGATAAGGAAGAAAGGTTTCTTTCTTTTTCATCTTTAGCTGTTATATAAACTCCAACAACAGCTCCAATAGTAGCTGCAACAGCAGCTGTTTTAAGATAAGAATTATCCCAAACTCCTAGTGCTCTTAGAGTGACACCCGAAACTAGTAGTATAACAACAGCTCTTTTGAATGTTAAACCTGGTAAATAACCTTTAGCGTTTTCTGGTTCAGAGCTAACAGATGGTAAAGATCTGTCTGCTGATGAATCTGCTGCTGCGGGATTTCTTGATGCTGGACTTGCCATATTAATTACCTCTTTTATTTTTGATTAAAAGATTGAAAAGCTTACTTTTTTATTAAAAAAGATTCTATAAGTTTTTTTATTAAAATAAATTTTTATAGTTTTTAGAAATGAGAATTTTTATTTATAAGCTTTGATTTTTGTATCGATTTCTTTGAGCTTATTTGTATCTTCTAAATGAGATTTTTTTAAATTCTCAACAACATCTTTTGGAGCTTTTGATAAAAAGGTTTCGTTAGTAAGTCTTTTGTTAGAACTATCTATTTTAGCCTCTAGTTTTATTTTTTCTTTTTCTAATCTTTGAAGCTCTTTTTTAATTAGATCTTTAGGAAGGGGAATTAAAAGCTTTAAAGGAGTGCAAATAGATATAGATCCATTTGGTAGCTCTTTTTCATTTGATGTATAATTTATATTTTCTAATTTAGCTAAAGGTTTTATGATGTGTTCATTATTTTTTAAAAGATCTTTTTTTATTTCATCTTTTTCAAAAACTATAAAAAGATCTGTTTTTTGAGATATTGGAATGTTCATCTCAGATCTAACATTTCTAATTAAATGTAGAATTTGTTTGATAAAATCAAAATCTTTTTCAGCTTTAGTATCTATTTTTTCTATAGGTTTAGGATAGGTAGATACAATGCAGGCTTTTTTAGAAATAGCCTCAATAAAATCTAGAGTATATGGATCTAGATATTTAGAATTTTTTAAATTTGGATATTTAGATTTTATAAAAGAGAAAAGCTCTTCTGTAATAAACGGAGCTATAGGATGCATAAGTCTAATAGAGGATAGCAAAACAAAAAGTAGTATTTTTTGTTTGTTTTGTCTTAGCTCTTTTTTTGCTCTTGCAAAAAGATAAGGTTTGGACATCTCTAAATAATATGCACAAAAATCATCCCAGAAAAATTGATAGGGAAGGGTAGCTGCTTTATCAAAGTGTCTGTTTTCTAAAAAGTCAATTTCATCTTTTATTGTTTTATTTAGCCTAGATAATATCCATTTATCTTCAACAGTGAGTTTATCTATCTCTAAACCTTTTTCTATATCATTAGCTGTTAAGGCTAATAGGTCTTTTTCTTTATTCTCTTCTAGATTTAAGAAAATAAATCTAGCTGCATTCCAAATTTTATTTGTAAAGTTTTTAAATTCATCAAATTTTCTTCTATCTAAATCAATTTGCCGAGCATATGTCGCAGAAGAGGTCAGTGCTATTCTCATAGCATCTGTGCCATACTCATCGATGATCTCTAAAGGATCGATTATATTGCCTTTGGTTTTTGACATCTTTTCCCATTTAGAAAAAACATCTTTAGGGATTTTTTCACCAAGATCATATTTTAATTTATCTTGATAGCTTAGATATGTAATAGAGCCGTCTTCCTCTTTTTTAAAATATGATTTTCCATAAATGAGTCCATGAATGAAAGTTTCATGAAAAGGAACAGCTTTCATTACATATTCACCCATCATAATCATTCTAGCTACCCAGAAAAATAAGATGTCATGGCCTGTTATTAAAATAGATGTTGGATAGAATTTCTTGAGATCTGCAGTTTTCTCCGGCCAACCAAGAGAGCTAAATGGCCAAAGAGCTGATGAAAACCAGGTATCTAAAACATCTTCATCTTGTACCCATTTATCTTTGTTTTTTTGAACCTCAGGTGGAATTCCTTCTTTATCATAGCAGATCATCTGATCAGGATCGTCAACGTTGTACCAAATCGGAATTTGATGTCCCCACCAAAGCTGCCGTGATATACACCAATCTCTCAAATTATCAATCCAATGAAAATAAGTACTCTCAAAATGCTTTGGAATTAATTTTATCCTTTTTTCTTTAATAGCTGAGAGCATCTTGTTTTTAAATGGTGTCATTTTAATAAACCATTGCTTAGATAGATATGGCTCGATTTTTGCTTTTGAACGATAAGAGACTCCAACTTTTAATTTGTACGGCTCCACTTTTTCTAAAAGATTTAGCTTTTTCATCTCTTCTACAATAGCATCTCTCGCTTTTTGCATGCTAAGACCAAAAAACTGTTTGCCATTTTCATTGATTTTTCCATCAGGCGACATAATGTTTATAATAGGAAGAGAATGTCTCATCGCAACATCATAATCATTAAAATCATGCGCAGGGGTAATTTTTACAGCGCCTGTTCCAAATTTAGGATCTACAAATCTATCTTCAATAATAGGAATTTCTCTATCCATTAAAGGAAGCAGTATTTTTTCATTTGCATATGAAAAATATCTAGGATCTTTATTAGATATTGCAACAGCTACATCTCCTAACATCGTCTCCGGACGAGTTGTAGCAATTGTGATAAAACCTTTTTTATTAGCTAGTGGATATTTGAAATACCAAAGATATGAATCTTTTTCTTCATACTCAACTTCATCATCAGCTAATGCCGTTTGCGTTATCGGATCATAGTTTACTAAATAATCACCTCTATAGATAAGTTTTTCATCGTACATTTTTTTGAAAAGGACTCTAATAGCTTTGTTATTCTTTTCATCCATAGTAAAGCGAAGTCTAGAAAAATCGCATGAACATCCCAGTTTTTTTATCTGATTTAATATGTCTTTTTCTTTCTCTTCTTTCCATTTCCATACATGTGATAAAAACTCTTCTCTTGTAAAATCTTTTCTTCTTTTTTTGTGTTTTGCAATTAAAAATTTTTCTACCACACTTTGTGTGGAAATCCCAGCGTGGTCTGTGCCTGGAATCCAGACAGCTTCAAACCCTTGCATTCTTTTGAATCTTATCAAAATATCTTGAAGGGTATCAACTAAGGCATGCCCCATATGTAGAACGCCAGTCACATTAGGAGGTGGAATAACTATCGAAAATGGCTTTTTTGACGATTTATTATCAGCTTTAAAAAAATTATTCTCTTCCCAAAACTTATAGCACTTATCTTCTACTATCTTAGGGTCGTAGCTCTTATCTAGATCTTTCATTGAACTTATCAAAAATTGATTTTATGAATCTAATTTAGCAAAAATTCTATAGAAAGTCAAAAAAATGAAAATAAAAAAAAAACTTTGTTTTATTTAATTGATACATTTTGTAAAATCTCGCCCAATTTAACAATATCCTGCTATAGGAGGCATATATGGCTATAGGTGATGTAAAACAAGATTTTATCGATTTTACTACAAATCATTTTACAAAGAATCCAAGAGAAACTTTTAAATTAATTAATTATTCAACATTTTGGATTAAACATTTTCAAACTACTCAAAATTATTTTATTCACCAAATGTCTCATGTATCTTCGGTACTTAAATCTTTTCCAAGAGTATTCGATGCATTTAATCTTGTAGATATGATGGGTAATTTGAACGATGTTAGAAATTACTTTTTAGGAAAAAAAATATTTACTAATCTAGCCGATCAAGTGAATCTATTTTCGGATACTGTAAATAGTATTTGTGAGACTACTGCATGGGCAGTTGCTGTTAAAGCCGTTACTTTAACAAGCTACTATATGAGTTGGGTAACAGCTCTGAGCGGTGCTACCTTAATGCTTAGCTTTTCTAATAGAATTTTTTCAAATATATCAGATTTAAAAGAGGCAAAAAAAGCAACAGAGCCAGAAGAGATAAAGGAGAAAAAAATAAATCAACTAAGTCTAGCGAAAAATGTATCTCTGTTTGCTATTGGTGTAATCCTATTTGCCAATGGTTGGTTCGCAGTTCCAATGAACGCTGCTGCTTTAGCAATATTTTCTTTAGCTACAGTAATATCTGAGTTTAGAATTCAACATTTGAAAAAAGAGAATCCAGATCCAAATGAACCAGATCCAAATCCACCAAAGCCTGCATTAGATCCTGCAAGAGTGGCTGTAGCTAGTGCAAGTTAATAAAAACTTTTTGAGATAGTTTTAATATCTTTTTATCATTTAAAACCAAACTATATAAGAGAAGGTCTTTTAAAAGCCTTCTCTTTTCAAAATAAAAAGCTTTTTTCAAAAAATTATGACTCGAGTTAGATATAAAATGTGAAGATATCGCAAATGATTTTGGATGTGCAATATCTAAAAGACTCGAAAAATAAGAATTAGCTACTTTCTCTCCCTTATTTTTATGAAGATATAGACCGTATAAAAAATGAAGAGGAAAATTTTCATCTGAAATGTTTTTGATGTATTTATCAAATATTTTCGAAGCTAATTTTACTTTGTCTTCAATCAAATATGCTTTAGCTATTATTGAATCTAATAAAATTTTAAAATCTTTTGAAATTGTTAGTTTTTTGATCTTTTCATATACATCAATTACTTTTGAGTATTTTTTTTCATCTAAGATTTTTTCTAGAAGATATATCAAAACTCGTATCTCTTTTATAGAGGGCTTTTTCTCAATAGTTTTTAATAAATGATCTATTTCGTTTTCAAAAGATTCACTAAGAAGAAGTTTTAGCAACTTATAAGATTTTTGATTTAGTTTTTCTCTGTACTTTTCGATAAAATATTCTGCTTTTTCTACCTCTTCTAACTCAAAGAGTGAAAAAATAGCGTTTTCAATATCTAGATCATTTAAAGTATCAGTATTTAAAATCTCTATAAGAGAGCTTTTTTTATTCAATATAAAAGATAGCTTTATACTTAAGTTGTTAATTAAATTATTCGATTTTTCAATAAAATAGAGCTTTTCTAAATGTTTTTCCAATCTATCTAAAAGCTTTTTACTTGAAATGTTTTCAAGTAAGTTCGGAATAAATCTAAGACTAATAAGTGCAATTCTATAAGTCGCTTCTCTATCTTGGTATGAGCTTTGATGCATCCTATAAATTAAATATTGATTAAGAATTGAACTTTGATGGTGAGTCGAAAATTTTCTAATCATCAGCTCTAAACATTTAGCCTCTTCAATAAAATCTACCTTTTCTAAATAGACTAAAGATTTTCCTAAATATTCTAATGGCTCAAATGAAGATGAGTGTAGCTTTTGAAATTCTTCTAATGATAGATCTAAATAGTTTTGTTTTAGTTTAAGGTTTTTTAGTTTTTTTGCTTTTTCTAAATAAGAAATACCTGCTCTAAATGTAGCCTCTAAACCCTCTTTTCTAGATGGAAATGAAAAAGTGATTTTTTCATACTCCTTGATAGCTGTATCATAATCCTCTTTTGCAAAAAAAGCATCCGCAATTGCTAGACAATTTACCATTACATTATATGTCGATGTGTAGATTTTTAAGTTATCTATCTCAAATGAGGTGTCTCTGTAGCCAATTGCAAAAAGACTTCCTCTAATTGGCAAGTGATTTATATGAGAAAAAATCAGTTTTTTATCCAAATATACTTCTAGCTTATCTTCAACTTTTTCTATTATCAGATGATGCTTCTCATCTGGTTTGATATCGATTTTATCTTCGAAAATTAAAACGTTAGATCTAAAAATTTCACTCTCTTTTTTATTTAAATTTATCCAAAGTTTATAGCCATCTTCAATCTTAAAACTATTTTGTGAATTTAATATATTTAAGAAAAATCCAATTCCATTCGACCATTTGTTTAAAATTATATCAGCTTCAATTTTTACATTTGTCGCAAACGATAACTTAGATACCATCAAAGTTATCCACTGAGCAAAATCTGTAATAGGGGAAATCGCTGTGTTCTCTGCTAATAATATGTTCTCTTTAAACTGCCAATCTTCATTTTTATTTAAATCTAAATCAGCTGTCAATACCCACTCAGGCTTTCCTTCTATATACTCTTTTAGATCAACAATTATGTCTTCTACATTTTTATATCTTAAATCTTCTTCAGCCAAACATTTCATGCAAATATCATTAAGCTTTTTGGGAATATCTCTTTTTGGTGTTTTTTCAATCGGATCTAATATCTTTTCTAAATGCACATTTTTTCTAAATGTTTTTAAATCTTTTCTTCTAAAAGGTAGCTCTAAGGTCAATAAATGATACAAAATAGCGCCAAGTGAATAAATATCACTCAAAGATGTTGCTTTATGCCCTAAAGCTCTTTTCGGTGCCATATAAGATAGAGTGCCTGCTACTTTTCCTATTTGTGTTAGCTCTATATCTTCTTTTTTAATCTCCAAGTTTTCATCGATCTCTTTTTCATTCAAAAATTTCGCTATTCCCCAATCTAGTAAAAGTACTTCTCCATACTTTCCAATGATGATATTATCCGGCTTTAAATCTCTGTGTAAAATATTTTTTGAATGTATATATGCTATTGCTTCACATACAGTTAGAAAAATTCGAATCATGCTAGCTATAGAACTAGATGTATTTTCATCCTTTTTTGTATCGTTTATTATCTCTTTTAAGGTTTTTCCCTCTACATATGGCATCGTATAATAATAAGGCTCTTTCAAATGAATATCATAGATAGGTACAATCGATGGATGAGACAAAATAGACGCAATCTTCGCTTCTCTTAAAAATCTTTTTATTACTATCTCTTTTGTAGCTAAATCTGAGCGTATCCTTTTTAAAGCAACTAACCTTTTGGCAATAGTATCATATGCCAAAAAGACCTCGCCCATACCGCCTTTTCCAAGACTCTTCTTAATTTTATATCTATCATCCATAAAAAACCTAAAGAGTTTTTAAGTTAAAAACTCTCATCTGTCAAGCAATTTTTTAAAGTTTTTTTAATATAATTAATGTTATTGGATAATAGTATAATATTTATTATTAAATTAAAAGAATAATTAAATGTAATTATACGGAATCAATTAGGTAATTATCCGTTTTGTAATGTAAAAATTAAATTTTAATTATAAATCCCTCTTTTAAATAGAAGATTTCATGTTTTTCAAAGTAAATAATTTTGATAAAAATCAATTTTTTCTTATGATGGATACTTAACAGATAGGATTAAATAATATGAGTCAAAAAAAAGTAATTTTAACAGGGGATAGACCAACAGGACCTCTTCATTTAGGCCACTATGTTGGATCTTTAGCAAATAGAGTAAAAATGCAAGATGAATGTGTGCAATTTGTGATGATTGCAGATATGCAAGCTCTAACCGATCATGCATCGCAGCCAGAGTTGATCAAAAAAAGCATTATTGAAGTTGCAATGGATTATTTATCTGTTGGAATAGATCCGGCTAAAACTACTATTTTTCTGCAGTCTTTGATCCCTCAAATAGCAGAACTTACAATGTTTTATTTAAATTTAGTTACTTGGAATAGATTGAAACACAATCCTACTGTTAAACAAGAGATCAAACAGAAAAACTTTCAAGATAGTGTGCCTGCTGGATTTATGATCTATCCAGTATCTCAAGCAGCAGATATTACTGCTTTTAAAGCTGATCTAGTGCCAGTCGGTGATGATCAACTACCAATGATTGAACAGACAAATGAAATTGTTAGAAAGTTTAACAGAATTTATAACACTAATGTTTTAGTTGAAGCTAAAGGTATTACCCCTGAAATAGCTCGTCTTCCCGGAATAGATGGAAATGCAAAAATGAGTAAAACTTTAAACAATGGAATATATTTATCAGATACTTCAGATGTTGTAAAAAAGAAAGTAATGTCCATGTATACAGATCCAAATCATTTAAGAGTGGAAGATCCCGGCAAAGTTGAAGGTAATCCTGTTTTTACATATTTAGATGCTTTTGATCCAGATAAAGAAAGTCTTCAGAAAATGAAAGATCATTATGCAAAAGGTGGTCTTGGAGATGTTATTTGCAAAAAAAGGCTATTAGAGGTTTTAGAGAACTTTTTATCTCCTTTTAGAGAAAAAAGACAAAAGCTTGAAAAAGATCCAAAATATGTTTTGGATCTAATTTTTAAAGGCTCTGATAATGCAAGAAAAGTAGCAGCTAAAACGTTAAAAGAAGTTAAAGATGTAATGCATATGTATTGATATATAATAATATGAATTATTCATATAGATAAGATTGAATTTTAGATAAAAGTTAATCTTTCAGAAAATTAGATCTATAATATGATAATAGAAAAGTTCCCATGCCAAAAATAATAGGTAAACTAATCTTATAACATGTAGATTTTAACTTTTTATAATATAATTTATTGTCTTCTGCTTTCAAAACTTTCACAGTCTCTGTATGACCATTCATTGTTGCAAACATTAATGCTGTCCATCCAGTATTATCTTTAATATCTAATCCAGCTCCCATCTCTTTTAATGCTTTAACAGTATCTGTATGACCATTCAATGCTGCAAACATTAATGCTGTCCATCCATTATTATCTTTAATATCTAATCCAGCTCCCATTTCTTTTAATGCTTTAACAGTCTCTGTTTGACCTTTCCATGCTGCCCACATTAATGCTGTCCATCCATCATTATCTTGAATATCTACTCCAGCGCCCAAATCGATTAAAGCTTTTAGAGTTCCTGTCCTCCCATTTCTTGCTGCCAGCATTAAAGCTGTTGTACCATCATTATTTTTAATATTTAATCCAGCACCCAAATCAATTAAAGCTTTAACAGTCTCTGTACGACCATTCAATGCTGCTAACATTAATGCTGTTGCTCCAGAATTACTTTGAATATCTACTCCAGCTCCCATAGCTATTAAAGCTTTTACAGTCTCTGTCTGAACATCTCTTGCTGCTAACATTAATGCTGTCAATCCATCATTATCTTTAATATCTACTCCAGCGCCCATAGCTATTAAAGCTTTTACAGTCTCTGTCTGACCATATTCTGCTGCCCACATTAATGCTGTCCATCCAGTAGTATCTTGATCTTGAATATCTACTCCAGCACCCATCTCTTTTAATGCTTTTACCGTCTCTGTCTGCCCATATATTGCAGCCTTCATTAATGCTGTCCGTCCATCATTATCTTGAATATCTACTCCAGCTCCCATAGCTATTAAAGCTTTTACAGTCTCTGTATGACCAGATATTGCTGCTGAATTTAATAATGATTGTTTTTCATTTTCATGCATACTAGGGAGTCTTAGATATAATAAATCCAAGCAATCTTCGTTATTAAAATGTTCATTACTAAAATAAACTGCTATGTCTTTTTGATACTTTTGAAAGAGTACAAATATTCTTGAATCCCTATCAATGATAGTTGACTCTTGAGTTTGACTATATAGATAAGAAGTCTCAATTATTTTTGAAGCTGCTAAAGCTCTTAAAGATGGTATACTCATTTTAATATTTCTTTTTTATCAGTTAATTATAGCATTATTATTAATAAATAATAAAGGTTTTTTTAATAAAAAGGCATGTTATTAGATGGATAATGTAAGGCGCTATTTATAAGTAATTTATATTATCATAAATATGCTAATTAAAACATAAATAGCTGTTTATAAGTAATTTATGATAAAAAATACAAAACAAAAAAATATTTTTTTATAAAAAAGAAAGCTTTAAAAGAAGTAATGTAGATGTATTAATGCTTCTTTTCTTCTTCTTCCTCTTCTATTTCTTTATTTCTATCTTCTTCAATATCTTCTTCTTCTATCTCTTTAGGACCAAAAAACTCTCTAAAAAATACATAAAAACCACCGAGAGTAAATAAAATCGGTAGAACATATTCCCATTTGATGTCGAATTGAACTGTTATAAAAACTCCTAAAAAGACAATTAAAGAAACGATCATATCAAATCTTTTGCCAAGTAGGTATTGTTTAAAAGCTAGGGGAATACCGATTGTTAACATAATGCCTGGCCACCAATATTTAAAATATGTGATGATTGCAAGGCCTGCTAAAAATAGTGCAAAAGATAAGCTATTTGCTTTTCTTTTTGACATGATAGGGTGTGCCATAAATAAAACTCCTAAATATTATTGCTCTTATATGTAGTCTTATAAAAAAATAATTTAAAAATCAAAGAATAAATAGTATTTTAAGGATTTAGAATCCTGCGGATTTAGAATCCTGCGAATTTAGAATTCTACGAATTTAAAAATATAGAT
>JAAKFX010000055.1 GCA_011064865.1 Candidatus Anoxychlamydiales bacterium | reverse complement strand
TTTATTGACTCTTATATCTATAATTTTGGCTACATCTATGGTTTAAAAACTCAAATCAAACCATCAGATAATTTAAACTTTTCTTTTTTATATGAATTTGCAAGATATACAAGAAAAAATTTAGCTGTTTTATCCCCATCGGTCTCAAAGATCCAAAAAACACATAAAATAGATAGCTCATTTAATTTGAAACTCCCAACAAATCATGAAGTTAAATTCAAAGCTAAATTCAATCCGATGAACTTTTCAACAAAAACATCTGAAATAGGACTATCATATTCTATTCCTTATGATATGCCATGGATTGAAAACTAATATTACTTTAGAAAAAGACATCTATAATTTTTTATAGATGTCTTTTCTATGTCCTATTTTCAATATTAAAATCGTTAATATTTTTCCTTTGATTTGATAGATAATTCGATAATCCGCAACTCTAATTCTAAAAAGATCTGTTTCTCCGATTAATTTTTTAGCATTCGATGGATAAGGATTATTCATGAGTTTTTCTATTCTAGTAGAAATTTTTCTTTGTTGAGTTTTTGGCAATTTTTTAAGCTCTTTAACAGCTCGTTTCGAAAATTGTATCTTAAACATTATAATCCCAGTTCAGCCTTAACCTTTTTCCAAGAAATTGAACCTTGTTTTTGTATATCTTTGATAGCTTTTCGAGCATCTTCTAAATCGATTCTATCTTCTATAGCTTCAATTAGTTCTAACTCTTCTATCGAAACAATCGCAGCAACTTTTTTGCCTCGTCTTGTTAAAATAATGTGTTTATTACCATAGGCAACTTTATTTACAATATCAGGTAATTGACTCCTGGCTTCTGAAAGAGGAATTCCAGTCATAACTTTATTCTCCTTTTTGTACTAATTGTACAAAATGTACATGTTATTGTCAAACTTTATTTTCATTTGAAACAGTAAATAGAAATGGTATAAAATTTTTATTATTATACATTGAAAAACCGATTGTTATCAATGCTATATTTTTGTTAATATATTAATTCAAAATAAAGATTTTATGGGATAACAAATGAAAGAATTAAAAACATCCAATGCTTTAGATCAATTAAAAAAGCACACAACAGTAGTAGCTGACAGCTCTGATTTTGAATCAATCTCAAAATATAAGCCTCAAGATGCTACAACGAATCCATCATTAATTTTAAAAGCGGCAAAAGATAAAAAATATTTTGCTTTGATAGAAGAGGCTGTAAATTTTGGCAAAGCGCAAATTACAAATGATACATTAGAATTAATCGCTATAAAATTATTTGTAAATTTTGGAATTGAGATCCTAAAAATTATTCCAGGAAGAGTATCGATTGAAGTAGATGCTAAATATTCATTTGATGTTGATAAAAGTGTAAAAATAGCGAGACTTATAATTTCACTTTTTGAAAAAAAAGGTGTTGATAGAGAGAGAATTTTAATAAAACTGGCTACTACATATGAGGGAATACAAGCAGCTGAAATTTTAGAAAAAGAAAATATCCACTGCAATATGACACTTTTATTTTCTTTGCCTCAAGCAATAGGAGCAGCAAAAGCTAAAGCTACATTGATATCGCCTTTTGTTGGTAGAATATTAGATTGGTATAAGGCATTTGAGAAAAAAGAATATTTGCCACATGAAGATCCTGGTGTTTTATCTGTAACAGACATCTATAATTACTATAAAAAGTTCGATATAAAAACTGAAATTATGGGAGCGAGCTTTAGAAACATTGATGAAGTAATAGAGCTCACTGGCTGCGATCTTTTAACCATTTCTCCAAATCTTTTAGATGAGCTACAAACAAAAGATATTGAGGTTACAAAAAAATTAGATCCAAGCGTTTCTAAAGGGCTAAATATTGAACAAAAAGATCTAGATGAAAAGACATTTAGATATATGTTAAATAGAGATCCTATGGCAATAGAAAAACTATCTGAAGGTATTAGAAAATTTGAAAAAGATCTAAATTCTTTAAAAGAACTACTCAAAAAATATTTTTAAAATAAATTTAATTACTACTGTTTCATAAATTCTTAGGTTTTCGAAAAATCATTTCACATTTATGTTTTCAAAACTTATATTTTTAAATAACCTCTTATTTTAGACTGCAGAACATTCTCTACGTTATTAAACTTTCCAATGACACAAGTATAACCTTTTCTTACAATACTGTCTTCAGGCAACTGTTCAATTATTCTATCCAAGGACAAATATTCTCCACCAAAGACAACAACCGCTCCAACAAGAAATGCTCCAAGTAAATATGTTTTTTTTTCAGAATCAGATAGTTGATTAATTAATTCAAATGGCCGCTGAATAGCCCCACTAAAATCCAATAGAACAGCTGGTGTATTATTATAAAAGTCTCTAATATTTCTTGTTAATTCTCCTATCATATTTTTTTCTCCTTATTATTGAGATGTTACCATAAATATAATGCTAAAAAATTGAATGTTTGCTAAACATATATATTCATTGAATAATCTACAAGAATTGTTTTTCAAGAATATGCGGAGATGGTTTCGAACCACCAAAAATTCGAATAGTATTTTCTTTAAATTCTAAAGTCTTACTTTCACTTTGACGAAAAAAATCAGCAATCATGAAATGTATTTCACTTATTTTATTTATTAAACAACTAGGAAGTTAACACGGAAGCACTAGGAAGTCAAGAAGTTCCTAGTTAAAAATTAAAAAAAACATTATAAAGGACAAAACACTAACTATCAGTTGCTTAAAAGAAATAATTTTAGGATATTTGATTAGTTCATCACTTTATTAAAGGTCAAAAAAAATAACAATAATGCTTAATAATTTAATGTTTATTAAATATAAAATATTCATTGAATAATAGACTATTATTTTTTTTCAAGAACATGCGGAGGCGGTTTCGAACCACCAAAAATTCGAAAAAGATCTAAATGCATTAAAAGAACTTATCAAAAAATCACTCTAAATTATTTCAATGATTTAGGTTTAATCGAAGATATATCCTGCATCTTTTTTTCATGCTTTAAAAATCTATTGAAAAATATAGTAGCTACTATGAACAAAGATAGCGATATTGACCAAAGAACAAATGCGGGAACTATTTTAATTGCAAAAGTGAGCAGTATTGCAAAAACGTAGGCAATAGCATCTATAGATTCCAAAAGTCCAAAAATTTTACCATGATCGTGATGATGACGTTTTCTTATGAATAGACTATACAGAGTTGAATATACAAGGGTATAATTAATTCCAAATAGCACTAATAAAATAATGGAATAGCTTTCATTAGTTATTCCAATCAAAGCTCCTATCAAAAGAGCTAGAAAGACTACAAAAACAAAAATTAGCGTAGATACAAAGATTTTTTCGTCACTTATTTTCGAAAATTTTAAAAATAGTATTGCTAAAAGACTACCTGATATCATTTCAATAGGAACTAAAGGAGTTAAAAATCCTTTAAATGCTTCTGTTCTAAATGCAACTTGAAAAAAAGAAAATTGAAAGAAAAAAGAACCCAATAGACCGACTAAAATGTATTTGTGTGTAATCAAATTATGATAGATATATTTAAGCTGCACTTTTAAAGATATTTTTTCAGGTATGTCTCTATCTTTGACATCTTTGAACAGAAGAAAGATTAAAATAATACTGATTACAAGAATTACAAAAGAGATTTCCAAAATTGTTTTAGCGCTTATTAAATACCTAGAAACCACAGGAGAGAAATCTCCTAAAAAATAATAAAAAAGAGCAATAGCTACAAAAAAACGAAAATTCATAAATTTTCTTGTAATATCTTTAAAAGCTGAAATAGCAACAGGAATAACATTTCCTGCCATGCCAACCATTACAATATAAGTAATTATATAAACAGGTTTATTCCAGATAAGCCAAAAGACAAAAAACATCGAAGATATCAAATTGATCATTAAAGCAAAAATTAGACCTTTTTTTCTACAATAGTAATCGGATAGACCTCCTTGAATGGGAGAGCAAAAAAAAACCAAAACATTTACAGCTAATGGGATAATTATTTTAAACTTAACATCTGGTTCAACTCTGATAATTGAAATATAAATTGCTTGCGAAGCTAAAATACAAAAAAGTAATAATTGATGCATACAATACCTTGTATGAGATCATATTTTTTTTTTTATTTATAGCTACTTTTTTTAAGATCTAAAAATGAAAAATGAAGAACATTTCAAAAGAAAAAAAAAGAGCCTAATTTTTTAGGCTCTTTCATAATAAATTAAAAAGTTTATTCTGATGGAGTAGTTGCCGGCTCTACTTTTGACATCGATTCCAATATATTTTCAAAGTTATCATCAAAAGAATATAACACTTCTTCTAAAGATTTTTTATCGACAAATTTAGAAACTTTTTTATGAAAACCAGTTCCACCTGGAATGATATGTCCCATAATAATATTGGATTTGAAATCTCTAAGATAGTCAATAGCACCAAATAGAGCTGCAGCGGTTAGTACTTTTGTTGTTTCTTGGAAAGATGCAGCAGAAACAAAGGATTCAGATCCAAGAGACGCTTTTGTTATACCTAAAAGAACAGGCATCGCTTTAGCAGGTTTTCCACCTTCTTGAGTAGTTTTTTTATTCATTTCATGGAAAATTTTCTTATCAACATCTTCTCCATATAAGAATGTAGTATCGCCAGGATCTGTGACTTTAATTTTTTGAAGCATCTGACGAGTAATAATCTCAATATGTTTATCATTGATATCTACACCTTGCAGACGATATACCTCTTGAACTTCATTAACGAGATATTTTTGCAATTCTCTAACACCACAAATTTCTAAAATCTCTTGAGATACTATTGATCCTTCTGTTAGTTGCTGTCCTTTTACAACTAAATCACCTTTTTGAACGATTAAATGTTTAGATAAAGGAATCAGATGCTCTTCTTCCATAGCAGTTTCTTCGTCTTTAACAACTACGATTCTTTTGTTTTTCTGAACACCTTTAAAATCTATTACTCCATCTAATTTAGCAATTTCCGCAGCTTCTTTAGGTCTTCTAGCTTCAAAAAGCTCGGCAACTCGAGGCAATCCTCCAACGATATCTTTTGTTTTGATAGTACCAGATGGAAGTTTAGCTAAAATTTGACCAGCTTTTACAAACGATTTATCTTTTACTAAAATGAGAGCTCCTGCTGGTATAGCATAAGTACCAACGAGTTCTTTATAATCTGTTTCGGCATAAATAGCTATTTGAGGATGAAGCTCTCCTCTATGTTGTTTAACTCTCAGCTCAGCTTGTCCAGTCTGTTTATTTATTTCTTGTTGAGTAGATATTCCCTCAACTAGATCTTCAAATTTTACATAACCTTGTTTTTCGCAAATAATAGGAGAGGTATATTGTTCCCAGTCACCGATTTTTACTTTTCTGTCAACTTTAGCACCATCGGCAAATAAGATATTAGTTCCAAGCTCAACATTAAATATTTGAAGTGGTTCAATTGATTTTGTACTTAATAGCTTTTTATACTCTTCTAACGATCTTCCTTCATCTCGAACAACATTGATAGTTCCATTTTTATTTAATGCAACCCAATTTCCTTCTTCATTTTTCACAACTCTTAAGTCTTTATAAACTAGGATTCCTTCTTTTTCAATAACTAGCAGAGGACTTACCATTGCAGATGCAATACCACCGATGTGAAAAGTCTGCATAGTAAGCTGAGTTCCTGGTTCTCCAATTGATTGCGCAGCTATTATTCCTATAGCTTCACCAAGACCAACTAAACTTCCAGTCGCTAGATTTAAACCATAACATTTTGAGCAAACTCCTTTTTGAGATTCACAAGTAAGAGGAGATCTAATTTTTATTTTTTCAATACCTGAATCATCGATTGCTTCAGCTTGTTTCACTGTTAGAACATCTAATGTTTTTGCAAGCTTTTTAGTGCTATCTCCTGGTTGATAAATATCATCGCAAACAGTTCTACCAAAAATCCTATCTTTTAAAGCTAAAAGCTCTTCTTGACCTTGTTTGATAGATCCAACTTCAATACCATTTAACGTTTGGCAATCTTCTTCGACTACAATTACATTTTGAGAGACATCAACAAGTCTTCTTGTTAAATATCCTGAATCCGCCGTTTTCAAAGCAGTATCAGCAAGACCTTTTCTAGCACCGTGAGTAGAAATAAAATATTCTAATACGGTTAGACCTTCTCTAAAGTTAGAAATAATCGGAGATTCCATGATTTCACCAGATGGTTTAGCCATAAGACCTCTCATAGCACCGAGCTGTTTTACCTGCGATCTATTTCCTCTAGCCCCAGAGTCCATCATCAAATATAAAGGATTGAGCTTCTCGTCTTTAACTTCTGAGAGCAGCTTATAAAGCTCATCTGATAAAGAGTCTGAAATTTCAGTCCAAATACTTATTATTTTGGATTTTCTTTCACCTTCAGTGATAACTCCTTCCGCATACTGTTTTTTCACTTTAGCAACTTTTTTATAAGTAGCTTCAATTTTTTTCTTTTTATCGGCTGGCACTCTAACATCTGTTATTCCCATAGAAAGAGATGCTTTTGTAGCTTCTGAGAATCCTAGATTCTTCATATTATCTAAAAACTGAACAGTATCCTCTAAACCAACAGTTTTATAACAATTTAAAACTAACTCTGAGAGTCTTTTTTTTCTAAGAGCATAGTTCTGAAAACCTAAATCTTCAGGAACAATTGTATTGAAAATAACTCTTCCAGGAGTTGTTTCGATTATTCCTTCAGCAATAAGAACTTTTATTCTTTCGTGAATAAAAAGTCCTCTACCAGTCTCATCTAATCTTGAATCATTTGATGATTTTCCATATCTATTATATGAAATACCAGCTCCCAGTGCTAAAAGTACTTCTTGAGGATTTCTAAATATTTTTACTTTTTTATTATGTTTTTCAGGATCATAAATAGGATCAATCATCAAATAATATAATCCTAAAATCATATCTTGAGTTGGCAGAGCAACAGGTTTTCCTGATGATGGTAAAAATATATTATCTGGAGACATCAATAAGAGTTTTGCTTCAATTTGAGCTTCTATTGATAGAGGTATATGCACAGCCATCTGATCTCCATCAAAGTCAGCATTAAATGCAGGGGTAACAAGTGGATGAATCCTAATAGATTTTCCTTCGATTAATACAGGCTCAAATGCTTGAATTCCTAGTCTATGCAACGTCGGTGCACGGTTTAAGAGTACTGGATGACCTTTGATAATCTCTTCTAAAACATCCCAAACTTCAGGAGATTGTTTTTGAATTAATTTTTTTGCAGATCTAATCGTATATACATAATCCAACTCTTTTAATTTTTTCACGATAAAAGGCTCAAAAAGCTCTAGCGCCATTTGCTTTGGCAAACCACATTGATTAAATTTAAGATCTGGTCCAACAACAATTACAGATCTTCCGGAATAATCTACCCTTTTACCTAAAAGATTTTGCCTAAATCTTCCTTGCTTTCCTTTTAACATTTCAGAGAGTGATTTGAGAGGTCTATTTCCAGCTCCCATCACAGGATGACCATGTCTACCATTATCAAATAGAGCATCAACAGCTTCTTGAAGCATTCTTTTTTCATTTCTGATAATAACATCTGGAGTTTTTAACTTTAAAATAGATTTCAATCTATTATTTCTATTGATTACTCTTCTATATAAATCATTCAAATCAGATGTTGCAAATCTTCCTCCATCTAAAGGAACTAAAGGTCTAAGATCTGGTGGAATTACAGGAACGCAAGAGAGAACCATCCACTGCGGCGAGTTTGGAGAGAGAAGCATTCCTTCAACTATCTTAAGTCTTTTGGCAAGTTTTATTCTCGCTTGCATCGATTTTGTTTTTCTAAGCTTTTCTTTGAGCTCCAAAACTAACGCATTTAAATCTTCATTTTTTAACAAATCAAAAATAGCTGCGCCACCCATTTTAGCAACAAAACCATGTGGACCCCATTTTTCTAATTGCTCTCTATATTCATTGTCATTTAAGAGTTGTTTTTTTTCTAGATCGGACTCTTTAGAATCAACAACAATATACTCTTCATAATAAATCACTCTTTCAATATCTGCTACAGAGAGGCCTAAAATATTTCCTATTTTTGAAGGCATGGTTTTAAAAAACCAAATATGAACAACAGGAACGGCAAGTTCTATATGAGCCATTCTCTCTCGTCTAACTTTAGATAGTGAAACTTCAACACCACATCGATCGCAGACAATTCCTTTGTGCTTGATTTTTTTATATTTACCACATGCACATTCCCAATCTTTTGTTGGTCCAAATATTTTTTCGCAAAAAAGGCCACCTTTCTCTGGCTTAAATGTTCTATAATTGATAGTCTCCGGTTTTTTAATTTCCCCTCTTGACCATGAATTTTTAATAACATCATCAGAAGCTATTTTAATCGTCAACTTATCAAAATGAGACTCTTTAAAGTCCTCGGTATATGCCATTGATTTCTCCCAAATAACTTTTTAATCTTCTATTGTCTCTGCGTTTATATTTATGCATAGCCCTTTCATTTCATTCATCAATACATTAAATGATTCAGGCGTGCCGGCGAGCAGAGAATTATCGCCTTTAACAATCGATTCGTAGATTCTAGTTCTACCATCGACATCATCAGATTTAACTGTTAACATTTCTTGTAGAAGGTGAGCTGCACCATATGCTTCTAGAGCCCAAACCTCCATCTCTCCAAATCTTTGTCCTCCCATCTGAGCTTTTCCACCAAGAGGTTGTTGCGTTACCAAAGAATAAGGACCAATCGCTCTAGCATGAATTTTATCTGCAACTAAGTGAGATAATTTCAATATATAGATATATCCAACAACCACAGGGTTATCGAACTTCTCTCCAGTTCTACCATCATAAAGAACAAACTTTCCATCTTTAGGTAAGTTTTGCTCCTCCATCATCTCCCAAATTTTATCTTCAGGAAACCCTTCAAAAACAGGGGTCTTTATATAAATTCCAGCTTTTTTTGCTGCATATGCAAGATGAGTTTCTAAAAGTTGTCCCATATTCATTCTAGAAGGAACTCCTAAAGGATTTAAAACAATTTCTATAGTTTGTCCATCAGGAAGATATGGCATATCAGATTCAGGAACAATTGTGGCAACGACACCTTTATTACCGTGTCTTCCCGCCATTTTATCCCCAACTTGGAGCACTCTTTTTGTAGCGACATACACTTTTACCTGTCTTATAATACCAGGATCTAAATCTATATCACCTTTTTTTACAAACTCCACTTCAAGTTTATATTTTGATTGGAGCTCTTCTACTTTTCTTTCATTTTCTTTAATGATTTTTTTAACTTCGATAAAGATTTCATTTTCTTCCATTATTAGATTTTCAATATCTTCATTTTCAATTTTCTCTAATAAATCTTGAGTAATTACTTGGTCTTTATCAACAATAATCTCTCCAGTTTTTCTATGCATAATAGGAGCTGGTGACATCTCATTTAATAAAAATGCACCTAATTTTTCATGAAACTCCATTTGAATTTCGAGATCTTGAGTTTTGTATTCTTGATGAACATCTTTTAATCTTGAAGCTTCTTCGACAAGCTCATCATCAGTTTTAGATAGTCTATCTCTTCTTGAAAAGACTTTAACATCCATAACAACACCGTCCGTTCCAGGAGGGCATGTTAAAGAGGCATCTTTCACATCAGCTGCTTTTTCACCAAAAATAGCTCTAAGGAGTCTCTCTTCAGGAGAGAGTTCTGTCTCTGTTTTTGGTGTAATTTTACCAACTAAAATATCTCCAGTTTTAACTTCTGCTCCAATTCTAATAATTCCATCTTCTTTAAGATCTGCTAAAGCTTCTTCAGACACATTTGGAATATCTCTTGTTATCTCTTCTTTTCCAAGTTTTGTATCTCTAGCTGTTAGCTCAAACTCTTCTAAATGGATAGAAGTATATGTATCTTCTTTAATTAATTTTTCTGAAATAACGATCGCATCTTCATAGTTGTATCCACACCATGGCATAAATGCAACTAATACATTTTTACCTAAAGCTAATTCCCCTCTTTCTGTTGCAGCGCCATCAGCTATAACGTTACCTGCTTTTATTTTATCACCTACTTGACAATGTTGCTCATTTTTGGAGGTATTGGATTTCTAATTAACTATGTGATAATCAAAAATTGGAAACGTCAATAAAGAATGGAATCCAATATAATCAAGAAGGCTATCGCTGGGGATTCAGAGGCACTAACTTTATTAATTGACAAATACAAAGATTTTGCATTTAATTTGGCTCTGAGTATTGTTAAAAATAAAGAGGATGCTAAGGA
>JAAKFX010000054.1 GCA_011064865.1 Candidatus Anoxychlamydiales bacterium | reverse complement strand
AGTCTTAGCTTGAGCCATCATTGTTTTATGTAAATCATCAAAAGTGGAATAAATTGTTTCATCATCTTCAATCTTAAATCCATCAGGGGTAATAATAAAATATATATCTTTTATTTCATTATTTTCATCTATATGAGAAAATGAATATTTATAATAAGGTTCGAGTTCCTTATAAATATAAGATCCAACCTTTTCATTACAAAGATTCAAATCATATTTTATAAATGAACTATGTAACAAAAACACCTTTATTAATTTTTCTAAAGAACCATGTTTTTGATTTTCAAATAATGAAAATACTCTACTACGAAAAGGTTTCTTTTTAACAGATATTGTTATAAAACCCAAATCAATTGTTACTTGATTTGCATATACTTCTGAGTTAGCAAAAGAATAGTAATGTCTAGGTTCTTCACATTTAATATTAAGTTGATATTCATGTTTTTTAAAATTACTGGGTTTATATAAAACATAAGATCCTATTGGCGCAAGTATTAAATCCAAACTACTTGATACTTCTTGAAATGGATTTTTATTTTCTCTAGAATTTTCAAAAAAAAGTTTAATTATCTTACTAGCTAAACGTTTAATACCCTGCAAAGCATTAGTTTCATTACTTGAAATTTTTTTTCTAAATGCATGAAAAAAACCGCTAATATGTAATTCAAAACCCATATTTTTTATCCCCAATATTTTTTTGATAAGAGTTTATAGAAATTATTAAAAAAAAAATCAATAAAAGTTGTTCTATAATTTAAATTTTAGCAAGTTTCATCTATAAAAAAGATTTTAAATACACAGACACATTTATTAATAATTTTTCAAAAAATCTTAAAATATTTTTTATATTCAATATATAAAATCACAAAAATTAAAAGATTATTTGTATGGCCAATAAAACTGATCAAATAGTAAAATTACCTCTATAAATATAAGAAATAAAGAATGCAAAGCTATAATCAAAAAGACACTATTTCAGCAATATCCACTCCGATTGGAGAGGGAGCAATTTCTATTGTTCGATTATCTGGGAAAGACGCTATATCTATAGCTGATACAATTTTTTCTAAAGATATCCAAAACCTCAAAAGCAAAACAGCTGCTTTAGGAAATATCTTAGATACAGATAAAAAAGCTGTTGATAGTGCTGTTTTAATTGTATATAGAGCCCCTAACTCTTTTACGGGAGAAGATATAGTCGAGATTCAATGTCACGGTGGTAGATTAATCACTCAAAAAGTTTTTGAAATCACTCTATTAGCTGGAGCGAGAGCATCACTCGCTGGTGAATTTACAATGAGAGCTTTTTTAAATAAAAAAATAGATTTAACGCAAGCTGAAGCTATTCAAGATTTGATATCTGCAAAAAACAGCTTGGCAATGAAAGCTGCTAAAAATCAGCTAGAGGGACATCTTTCAAAAAAGATAAAAGAGTTTCAAAAAAAGATTGTTGAAATAGTAGCTTTTATTGAGGCTAATTTAGATTTTCCTGAAGAAGATCTGCAAGATGCATCTAAAAATACTTTAGTAGAAAACTTATCTCAAATATCTAAAGATATTCAAAAATTAGTAGATACTTTTGAGGATGGAAAAGTTTTAAAAGAGGGCTTGAGTCTTTGTATAGTTGGAGCTGTAAATGTTGGAAAATCATCACTCATGAACGCTATTTTAAAAAAAGACAGAGCAATAGTCACAAATATTTCTGGAACGACGAGAGATGTTTTAAAAGAAGATCTAAAACTAAATGAAATGCTCTATCAGCTGATAGATACAGCTGGCATTAGAAAAGCTTCTAATGTAATTGAAAAAGAGGGAATTAAAAGATCTAAAAAAGAGCTAAAAGATGCTGATATCACACTTTTAGTGTTAGATTCATCTAGAAAATTGAATGAAGAAGACAGACAAATATTTGAAAAGCTAGATTCTAAAAAGACTATAGCTATTTGGAATAAAATTGATCTATTAGAGCCAAAGGTTATAGAACCTACGGTAGTAGAACCTACGGTTGTAGAACCTAAGAGTCTAGACTCTAAGGTTGAGACAAAAGAGAAAATAGATTTTGAAAATGTTGTTAAAATATCTGCAAAAAAGCGAGAAGGTTTGACTGCTCTATATTCAATGATTGAAAAGCTGACATTTAAATCTAAAATTTCAACTAATGAAATAATAATAACTCAAAAAAGACATAAGATTGCTTTAATTGATTCTTTGAAATACTTAGATAAAGCAATAAATGATTTAAAAAATGATATCTCACATGAGTTTATAGCAGTGGATCTAAAATCATCTCTTTTAGAGCTTTCAAAAATCATTGGCTTTGATATAACAGAAGATATTTTAACATCAATTTTCTCAAATTTCTGCATAGGAAAATGACAAAAAAACAAAGAGCTCTGCTTGTTAAAAGCATTTTAGATAAATATTTTCCAAATCCCAAAATCCCCCTAAAGCATAAAAATTTATACACTTTTTTAATTGCAGTTCTACTCTCTGCTCAATCAACAGATAAAAAGGTAAATGAGATAACACCACTTCTTTTCAAAAAAGCATCTACACCTCTAAAAATGCTAAAGATTTCTCAAAAAGAATTGCAAAAAATTATTCGCCCAATTGGTCTGTCCCCTCAAAAATCAAAAGCTATTTTAGCCCTTTCTAAAATTTTAGTAGAAAAATACAAATCTAAAATCCCCTCTACTTTTGAAGAGTTAGAAGATCTGCCTGGCGTTGGTCATAAAACTGCTTCTGTAATAATGAGCCAAGGCTTTAAAAAGGCTGCTTTTCCTGTAGATACCCACATTCATAGATGCTCAAAAAGATGGAAGCTATCTAATGGTAAAAACGTAAAAAAAACCGAAAAAGATTTAAAAAATATTTTCCCAAAAAGCTCTTGGAATAAACTTCATCTTCAAATTATCTATTTTGCGAGAACGTATTGCCCGGCAAAAAAACATATAACTAAAGATTGCCCTATTTGTTCTAAAGTAACGAAACTATAAATGACAGAAAAAAACATACATTTATTTCTCAACTTATCAACGTTTTATTTTAATTAATAATTTTATAACGATTTACTTTCGTTTCTGCTAAAATACTTCAATTAAATTGATTGGGGATCATTAAATGTATATACAAAGACGTCCTATTTTTGCAGTTGGAAGAGTAATCATAGCTAAAAATCATGAAGATACTAAAAAAGCTACTAAATTTTTTGTTGCTCTAAAAAGAGGTGAAGCTGAAAAAGCAAATAAAAATTTTTCAACTCTTGCAGAATATGTAAAATACTATTGCCAATATCTAAAAGACAATAACGGTATGACATTATCTCAATTGCTTAAAAGATAAATATGTGTTTTAAAGACTCAATCTTTTTCTAGCAAAAACCTCGCCAAAATTAGCTAAAGTTTCGATATTTTCTTTGCTCATAGAGATTAGATCATCATCAAATTTTATTAGATCTTTTTCAAAAATTATAGCAATAGAAGAGCCTCCGAGAGCAAAATAGCCTTTTTCTTCACCTTTTGGATATTTAGTATTGGGAAAAAAAGTTTGATTGATAGAGCCAACATTTGTAGCGCCAATTTCAATACATAAAATATCTGAAAAATTTTCAGTTTTTAAAATAGTTAGCATCCTTTTATTTTCGGATAAGATTTTTAGATTGTTTCGAAGTGCAATTGGATTTACAGAAAAAAGATGACCATTAATTAGTTTAGCTTTTGTAGGTGTACAATCTATAGGAAAATGAAACCTATGATAATCTTGAGGAGCGAGCCTACAAAGTAGCATTGATCCTTCTTTATATTTATTTGCTAAATTTTCATCTTGCAAAAAATTTAAAAGATTAAATTTTGCACCTTTTATAGAAAAATTATCAATATCAGAGATTTTTGGAAAAACTAAAAATCTACCATCGCAAGGAAAGACTAAAGTATTTACATCTGAGTCTATTTTTCTTGCATCTTTTTTGAGTTTTCTTATGAAAAAATCATTAAAAGATCTGAAATGATTTACATCTTTTTCAAACTCTCTCTCATTTATTTCAAAATGTTTAATAAATGGTTTAATTTTACGCTTGGATATTTTTTTTGAATTCAAAAACCCGTAAAATTTTGATAAAAAAGTAACTTTAGAAAAAAGATTTAAAAAAAATTTTGATAAAATATTTTGGCTATATAAAAACTCAATTGCAGATCTGAAATAGACTTTTTCTATGACTTTTTTTTTGTTTTTTCTATCGTAGAGATTAAAATTTTCCATAGAAAACTATATAGCTAAAAATTATCAAATAATCAACGTTTAACTTCTTTTCTTAAAAGAGAATAGATACAAACATCTAAATAATTACCATTTGAGAAAATAGCTTCTCTAGCTATTCCTTCAAAGATGTAGCCACATTTTTGTGCAACAGCGATTGAAGCTCTGTGATAATCTGGAATCGCTAATTGAAGTCGATTGATTTTTCTATTCGCAAATAAAAAAGCAGAAAAAATATTAAGTGCTTCTTTCATAAAACCTTTACCACGATTTTTTTCCTCAAAGATGATATATTTTAGCTCTAGAGCTTCTAAAAAAATGGATTTTATAAAAGATATCATTCCAATAATTTCATTATCAAAATTTAAAATAAGAGCAAGTCCATCTGCATCTTGCCAAAAACCTGTAGATTCATAATCTTTTTTGAAGTTATATTCAGATTCAACATTAAAGGGGAAAAAATCATTTTTCATTTGAGCTATTTCTAAAATAGAAAAAAAATGATCCAGCTCGGATTTTTTTATCGGTCTGATTTTAATATTTCTGCCTTCTAACATTATTATTTCTATTTTTTTGGAAGTGTTTTAAATTTTAGTAATTATTAAAAAAAAAGTAAACTAAAAAGAAAACTTTTTAGCACTTATCAAATTAAAATTATAAGTATATTAACAATCTATAAACAAAATTAAAACTATCAGTAGAGATATTTTAATTAGGTAGATAACTTGTGTGAAATTTCATAATAGCTTAAAATAATATAAAATAATAGGAAAAAATTGATTATGTTTGGAATTTTAAAAAAAATTTTTGGCACAGCTCAGACAAGGCAGTTAAAAAATTATTATAAAACTGTTCAGAAGATCAATGAAACGGAAAAATCATATCAAAAGCTCACAGAAGATGAAGTTATTCAAAAAACAGCTGAATTTAAGAAAAGATATAAAAACGGAGAGAGTTTAGATGATCTTTTAGTTGAAGCGTATGCTACTGTAAAAAACATCTGTAGAAGGCTTCTTGGCACTCAAATTCATGTATCTGGCTATGATCAAAATTGGGATATGGTTCCATATGATGTACAAATTTTAGGCGCTATTGCACTACACAACAGCTCAATTGCTGAGATGCAAACAGGAGAGGGAAAAACACTCACAGCTGTAATGCCACTTTATTTAAATGCTCTTAGTGGAAAAGCAACACATCTGGTTACAGTAAACGATTATTTAGCAAAAAGAGATTGTGAGTGGATAGGAACAGTTTTCAACAAGTTAAATCTAACAGTTAAAGCTCTAACAAATGATATTGATCCTTATGAGAGAAAAGAGATATATGAAGCTGATATAGTATATGGCACTGCAGCTGAGTTTGGATTTGATTATCTTAGAGATAATTCTATAGCGACAAAAAAAGAGGAGCAAGTCCAAAGAAAACCTTTTTATGCGATAATAGATGAGACCGATTCAATTTTAATAGATGAAGCGAGAACACCATTAATTATTTCAGGACCATCTCCTGAGAGTAGACAGATGTATGACGAGCTAAAAGCAAATGTATCGCTTCTTGTAAAAAATCAAAGAGATTTGTGCTCAAAGCTTGCAACAAACGCTCGAAAAACTCTAGTAGATTTAAATCTTTTAGATGAAACAATAGATATCAAACTTTCAAAAAAAGAGACGGCTGAAAAGGACAGAGCACTGCAAGATCTATGGCTAGTTAGTAAAGGAACTCCTAAAAATAAGATATTAAAAAAGATAAAAGAAAACCCAGATCATAGAGCTGAGCTAGAAAAAATAGAGACATATTTTCATGTAGATCAAAATAAAAAAGAAAAAGCTCAGATCATATCAATACTATTTATTATTATTGATGAAAGATCGAGTGAATTTGAGCTTACAGACAAAGGTATCTCTCAGTGGGCAAAACTATCTCAGGATGAAGATGCTAAAAATGATTTTGAAATGTTAGATCTAGGATATGAATACGCAAAAATTGATGAAGATAAAAAACTATCTGATCAAATGAGTATGGAGAAAAAGCTAAAACTTAGAGAAGAAGATTCAAAAAGAAAAGAGAGAGCTCATAATTTAAGACAGCTTTTTAGAGCTCATCTTTTAATGGAAAAAGATGTTGATTATATCATTGATCAAAACGAGATCATTATAATCGATGAAAATACAGGTAGACCTCAGCCTGGAAGAAGATTTTCAGATGGACTTCATCAAGCTATTGAAGCAAAAGAAAATGTAGTAGTACAAAAAGAGACTCAAACCTATGCGACAATAACGCTTCAAAACTATTTTAGAATGTATGAAAAACTAGCTGGAATGTCAGGGACAGCAATAACTGAAGCGCATGAATTCAAACAAATTTATAAATTAGATGTTTTAGAAATCCCTACATACACACCATGTAAAAGGAAAGATTCTGATGACAAAATTTATATGACAGAGAGAGAGAAATACTTAGCTATTTTAAAAGACATAAAATATTTTTATGAAAAAGGACAACCTCTGCTTATTGGAACAGAGTCTGTAGAAATCTCTGAAAAACTATCTAGAATATTAAAACAAAACAAAATCTCTCACCATGTTTTAAACGCTAAAAATCATCAAAAAGAAGCTGAGATTATAGCTGCAGCTGGAACAAAATCAATGATTACGATTGCGACTAATATGGCAGGTAGGGGTACAGACATCAAACTAACAGACGAGGTTAAAACTTTAGGTGGTTTGCATGTGATGGGAACAACTAGACACAACTCTAGAAGAATAGATAGACAGCTTAGAGGTAGATCTGCAAGACTTGGAGATCCTGGCTCTTCACAATTTTATGTATCTTTTGAAGATTCTTTAATGAGGCTATTTGCCTCACCTAGACTGACATCTATGCTACAAAGATTTCGACCTCCAGAGGGAGAGCCGATATCTGCAAAAGTATTAAATAGATCAATAGAGACTGCTCAAAAAAGAGTCGAACAAAGAAACTTTATGATGCGAAAAAACACTCTAGAATATGATGATGTAATGAACAAACAAAGACAAGAGATCTATGCTTTTAGAAATGATCTTTTAAACTCAAAAAATTCAATAGATCTTGCAAAAGAGGTAATCGAGAGTATCATAACAAGTAAAACTTTAGAGTTTTTCCAAGATAAAAATTCTCATTGGGATGTTTTGGGGTTTACTAACTTTTTAGTATCTAATTTTCCTGTAACTTTTGATAAAACAGCATTTGATAGTGAGTATCTAGATATTGACGAGATTGAAAAAACAGCTATAGATAAAATACTTTTAACTTTTGAAGAAAAACTGGGTATTCAAAAACAGTTAATTTCAAGTTTTAAAAAAGTAGAAGATGAAGAAGATCTTTTAGATGTCTTGCAAAATGTTGTTAGAAATATAATGATCAGAAAAATTGATACTCAATGGCAAGGGCATCTTCTGCAAATCGATCATTTAAGAACAGATGTAAGTTTATCTACTGTTGCTCAAAAAGATCCTTTAATTGTATTCAAGCAAGAATCTTTTACTCTATTCGATACATTTTCTCAAAACTTAAAAATGGAGATCGCATCAGATCTATTTAGATTTGAAATGGTAGCTCCAAAAGAATCTCTGCAAGACACGATAAAACACTTACAACTACACACTCAAAAATCTTTTGTGCCACAGCCAGGTGACAATGCTCAAAATACAGAAGATCCAAAACAGATAAAAAAAGCACCTATTTTGAATGAAAATAAAGTAGGCAGAAATGATGATTGTCCATGTGGTAGTGGCAAAAAATATAAAAGATGCTGTGGATCTTTAAGTTAAAAGCTTTATTAAAATTATAAGTAGCGATAAGTTAGTTTTTTCTTGAGATATCGACAAATATTAGACAATAAATTTTAATTATCTTTGAATTATTAAATGCTTATAAAGAAGTTAAAAACTTTTAAGCCTCTACATGTAGATGTATCATAAAAATCTCGTGAATTTTATATTCTGCATAGTCTGATAGTTCATACCATTTGTTAAAAAAATCTTTTTGAAATTCTTTTGGACTATTCAGTTTGATAGGAACTATTCTACAAGAGTATTTGTCAACTACACTATTACCCTGATTATCATATGTTAAATCAGCTCCAAAAATAATTCTAAAAAAACCTTTTGAAGTTTGAATAGGTTTGGATAATATAAAATTAAAAAATCTTTGTTTATCCATAGGCAAATTATATACAGATCCTTTGCTATGTAAAAGTGCATCAAAATTGTCTTTTTCAAAAACTATAAAATCGGCTTTAAATTGCACAGCATTATCAAACATAAAAATTTTCCTTATTAAAAAGATAAATATCTTAAAAAAAATAATATATTTTCTCTACAAATAAATAATTTTAATCATTTAAATTTTGAAGTCCTTTAAATCCTAAATAGATAAGAGGAATAGATATGAAAGAGTATAAAAACCAATATTTGGTATTCCATTTGAGATATAAAACACCGTCGGTAGAAAAAAATATTAAAATAATACTAAAGACTAAGATATTGACACCGAGCCAAAATAAAACAATTGGAATCAAAGAGTTTTTTTCTCTCTCTTCTACAACTTCTCCATCAGAGTCATTTACTTGCCTCATTTCTTTGTGAATATCCTCCTCTTCATCGGATATATTATTATTTGTAGATGTTGGAATAACTTTTGGTTTATAGGGAGGTGGATACAAAGAAGTTAGGGTCTCTTCGTATGATAGCGTAGAGGAATTATCTTGAGAGATATTTTCATTAGAAATAGTTTCATTTTTTTCAAAAAAACTATTTGCGCAATATGGACAAATATCAACATGCAAAGGTGCGTTGCCATGGCAGCTGGGACACATTTTTGTGCGCTCATTTTGCATATTTTCTCCAAATTTTTCTAATATCCATTATTAACAAAAAAATAAGCTTTTGAAAAGCAAAACATCAAAGTTTCTAGAAATATTATTAAAAATAATATAAATTAGGAAAAAATGATAGGTAAAATATGGCAGACAAAACTTATGACGTAGCAATAATAGGAGCAGGTCCTGGTGGTTATACAGCAGCGATAAGAGCTGCGCAACTTGGAATGAAAGTAGCATTAATTGAAAAGGTATTTCTAGGTGGGGTTTGTTTAAATGTTGGATGTATACCGACAAAAGCGCTTTTAACATCTACTGATGCATTAGATATAATAAAAAAAGCGCACACATTTGCAATTGATGTTGAAAAAGTAACTTTTACTTTAAATGACATGATCGAAAGAAAAGACAATATTATTAAAAACTTAAGAGAAGGGCTTCAAAATTTATTAAAAGCTAATAAAATAGACATACTGCAAGCCGCAGCAACATTAAAATCTAAAAATGAAATTGAGATAAAAGGAAAAGTAAACGATACGATAACAGCAAAAAATATAATAGTAGCTACAGGCTCGTATCCAACAGAAGTTCCAACGATAAAAGTAGATCACAAAAAAATGTTTAACTCAAATTCACTTTTATGTTTAAAAAAGCTACCTAAATCAATGGTTATAATTGGTGGAGGATATATAGGATGTGAATTCGCATCATTTTATATTAGATTAGGAGTAAAAGTTACAATAATAGAAGCTCTACCTTCAATTATATGTGCTCACGGTAAAGATCTATCTGATCTTTTAACAAAACATTTTAAAGCTGAAGGCATTGATGTAAAAACGAATAGTAAAGTTTTAAAATGCGAAGATACTGAAAATGGTATTGAAGTTCATTTGGATACAAATGAAGTTATTAAATCTGAGATTGGACTTTTAGCTATTGGTAGAAGACCTTTAACTCAAAATTTAAATTTAGAAAATGTTGGAATAGAGCTCGGAAAACACAAAGAGATCATAGTAGATGAAAAAATGAGAACCTCTGTAGAAAACATCTATGCAATTGGAGATGTAATAGGCCAGTGGATGTTAGCACATACAGCATCACACGAAGCTTTGGTTGCTATAGATAGCATAAAAGGAATAGAAAATAAGATGGATTTTTCAGTAGTTCCAGCAATTATTTTTACCAAACCAGAGATAGCTTTTGTAGGACTTAGCCCTGAAAAAGCAAAAGAGCAAAATTTAGATGTAGACATTGCA
>JAAKFX010000053.1 GCA_011064865.1 Candidatus Anoxychlamydiales bacterium | reverse complement strand
TCGTTTAAGCACACAAAACCTTCTTGGGATGGTCATGAGTTCGGATTTGTTGAATGGCTTAAGGATGTAGATGTTTCCAGTATTGTAATTAATGGAACAAAACTAGATACTGATGGAACATATACTTTTACAAAAGGAGAAATCCCCAAGGACTTGATCAATCTGGTAAAAGACACATCAGTGTTTCTTATTGATTACAAAAAAGCAAAGACAAATTTTGAAAAAGTAATAGTTACAATAACTGGGGGGATTGTGGACATTCAAATTTTATTTACAGACAATCCTACAATACTAAATCAAAATGAGATAATGACCCAAGACCCAACACTGGGTTTTTCATTAACTTCACAAAGGTATCAATCTGTCAGTGAAGCATCAGTAGATACATCTTGCCTAACAACATCACATGCATCAACAGGTGGTACATCAATACGAATAAGACTTTCAGCATCTACTGTAGCAGATGGTTGTGATTTTCCAGCACCAGAATGGGATATTTCATCAATCGATGATGATGCTACAAGCATCAGCCAGATAAGGATAAAATACAATGTAACATCAGTCCTAAATCCGCGAAGTTGTGAATACAGGGATATGACAAATCAACCGTCTGGTGGCGCATCAAATGATGCCAAACTTGCGGATATTAGAGATGGAACTATTTTTGGTACTGATTCTCAATGCACATCCACTGGTGAAGGATTGATTTTTACAATGAATTCTGATGCAAGAACTGACCTCGCCTCAAGATTGGTTGATGATTGGTGGGGTTTTGGAATCACATTTGATGATGATGTAAGGAATACTTCCCAACATAGAGTTGATTGGGATGAACTCAAAGTGGAACTTGAAGTAACTTATAGTGTTGCCACAATAACAACAATAGGTTTACGAGAAAATGACAATTCTACTGCAATAACATCCGCAGATTTCACAATTGTTAATTCAACAGGAACTTTTACAACATCACCAAACTCCACAGGTTTTGTTGTTGAAACCTTTGATGATAACATAATGCATAATTTTACCACAAAGGAATTAACAGATAATTATGTTGTAAATAAAACACTAAACTATGATTCAGATATTGCTAGAACAATATTTATTCCAACATTAATTTTTAGTGTTGATTGTGCATCAACTGGTGCTGGTGATGATGTAAATATCAAAGTAAATGATACTGATGGACATTATATTACTGTCTTTAGTACACCTACCTGCGACTCAAATGACGATATAAGTTGGTCAGTAACCTGGTCTTCCTTGGATTTTGATCCTACATCATATTCATCAACTATGTTAGCAGAAATTTTGAATAATAACTTTAAAAGAAATTCAGACAGTTTTACAGCAGATAGTGTATCTATAACTACTAGTTATTCTGACCCAAAAATTACATCAAATTCATTTGATGTGGATATTGGTTCTGAGGGTGAAACTATTGCATTTGTCTTATCATTGGATGATGGAAGTGGTGATGTTGGTAGTGCACCTAGTGGTGGTGGTGGTGGTGGTGGTGGTGGTGCCCAACCAGGTGGTGCAGGTGAAGAAACAGTAATTGGTGCAATTCCACTACTTTCATTAACTGATATTCGCCATGTAATCCCATTTGAGGCAACAAGAGAATATCAAATTTTGATTACTTGGCCAACATTAAAAAACCTTGAAATTGTTGGAATTGATGTTAATTTATTAAATGCAGGTGCAATCCAGGTGACTGCCCAAAGCACTAACCCATCATTTATGCTAGAGGGAACACCAGGTGCCAATGCGGATACACCATCGTCAGGTTTTATTATGTATAAGGTCGAAACACCACCAAGATGCACTCCAACTAACGTAAATAATTGTGCAGACCCAATACTATATTCAATCCCAATTACAGTTCAGGCAATTCATGGTGGAGAGGGTGATGTAATTAATTCTGAGATCATCCTTCTAATTGATCTAAGGGAACAAATAGACTATTCCACAATCACAATTCTTTTACTTACTGTAGCAGGGATTATTTTTATGGTTAGATTTGTGATAAAACAGACAAGAAAAGGAAAAAGAGGAAGAAAAAGAGCAATAAAAATTGCTAAAAGATAATCAATCATGACTGTATATTACAAATTCTTTTTAATAATTCAACGGTGATTATTTGGGCAGGCCAATAAGACGAAGAATTTCATTCAAACAATATATGTTGAAATTCATAAATGAAAAATCTGATAGAGGTATTTTCGCTAGATGGTTTAACGGTAATGAGTCATCCAACACTACTGCATTAAATTTGGTTGAAAAATATATGAAAAAATGTCGTTGCACTGATTTTTTAATTAATGTAATGAAACAATGTTGGGAGGATTTTGATAAAATACCCAATGCCAGAATTTCAATAGTACTCCCTAATGGCAGAGGTATTAGAGAATGGGAAAAAAATTTAGCATAGTTCTACAAAAACCAAAATGCCTCAGGTGTGGTAGAAGGCTTCAGGTAGATAGGTCAGAGACTAATTATAATAATGGCAGAATAACTGCAAGATGCTTTAACAGAGATGCACATGATGGATTAATCCTTAAATTTGTTATCGAGTCCGAACTCAAATTAACTCAACACCATGTTGAAGATATGGAATTGGTAGTAAAGCAGACATCAGAATGATTTTAGATTTTTTTGCAAGAATTAAGTTTCATTAACAGTTGTGATCAAGTGTTAAACCTTTTTTTCGTTGCCAAGATCTTCCAATAGGTCTGCATCTTCTTGCAAAATTTCATCTATTTTTTGTTCCTCATCCTGACTCATAGTTTTTCTACGTGATTAGCAGTATAAAAGATAATCTGTTTCAGGTTCTGAGTAATCTATGAGACCTCATTATGAATTTTGTTTGTGTTTACTTTCGAGACCTACTTGTTAAAATTTGGAACATAAAGAAAAAAATGGATTGTATTATATTTTATCATGTTCTGTGGCTAGTATCTTAATCAGTTTTTTCTTGTCTTTTTCATCTTCAAATTTTAGAATAAAATCTGATTGATCTGGATATACTGCCTTGTCTGTTTTTGGATAAAATCGTAATATCATTAAATCTTTTTCAATAGTTGCTTTCATTGGTGTATCACAAATTCTTGCTTCCACTGGCATATCCAAAGAGAACTAATCAGGGTATAGATTTCTTTGCATTCTGAATTAAAGTAATCCATTTGTTGTCACCTTCAATCTTGATTCCACTAGCCTCAGCAGGGGTCTTTCCTTGATTCTGTTTCATTGTCGGTGGATTCTTCTATGTGTTTTCTTTCGGTTGGTTGTACCCCGTCAAACACTGGGTTGAACTTGGGTAAAACGTGGGTTGAACTGGGGTTATACTAGGAGGTAGGGGGGTAGTAGTACGGTTCAGGCAAGGGTTGATCGAGGCTAAGTATAGGGTAGTAAGTACTACCTTATGGGCAATTCTTAATATACTCAATTTTACTATATTATAATATGACAAATGAATGGACTTCAGAATGTACAGAAGCAGTAAAAAAGTATAAAAAAAGCTTAATCGTTGCGACTCATGATAAAGATTTAGCAACATTGTGTGATAAAATTTTATATTTGGAAAATGGAAAGTTTTCTAACAAGGTCTCTATTTAATAACTTTAATTAATCTTCATCATATACAGGTGGATATGGGTGAGCTGCATTAATCTTACGTAATTTATAAAACTTTTGTAAATCTGGATGCAATTTCCTTAACTCTGTATTATTTGGTATAGAAGAATCATGTGATATAGGAGAAAAACCATTTAACGCTATTCTATTTTTTGCGAGCTTAGGTTCTTTTCGAAATAAATCAGGTACTGATGTATCACCTTCAATTAGTTCTAGCATTACTGCATGAGAAAGTGTTGCTAATTTTTTTGTAGTTTTTTCCTTTTCTTTTTCTAGATTTTTTGACTTTTCTATTTCTGCGGCCTTTTTTAGAAGATCTACAATATCATTAAATTCTTCTGCTTTAGCTATATCAGCAGCACTTTTATTTTGTAAATTTTTTATAAGAGGATTTGCTTTGTATTTCAGTAGCTTGAGTACAAGCTCTTTCTTACCAGATGCAGCTGCATATATCAAAGCGGTATTTCCTTCTACATCTACAATATTTACAGCAGCGCCTTTTTCTAATAGATAAGATAAACAATCAAGTTGTTTTGCAGCAGCTGCGCACATTAAAGGGGTTCTGTTCTCATTATTTTGAACGTTTATATTTGCATTATTATCTATTAGCAATGAAAGAATATGTTTATTTCCATTTGCAGCTGCATACATCAATGCTGTCATACTATCTTTATCTTTAAAATCTACATTGGCTATTGGTTTTTGAGATGAAGATTGACTTGAAGTTTCAGATATTTCATTTTCCAGTAGTTTAGCAGCAATATCATCCAAGCCATTCTGAGCTGCATACATTAAAAGTGTAAATTTGTCTTCGTCATGAAAATTTGGATCTACTATGTTTTTTAATGTTTCATGATTTACTAGAGCTCTAATTACATCTAGATCTTCTTGGAGAAATGCTGTTTGAAAAAATTCAGAAAACAGATCTTGGTGTGATTTCAATATATCATCTGGTATAAAAAGATCTTTAATCAATTTTACTGGGAATTGACTATCATTCGTTGTATTATAGTATCGAACATGCCTTATTAAATCTATACAAGCTGGATTAGATTGAAAAGAAACTGGGAGGAAGGTTTTTAAATGTACCGCACTCATTTTTATTGCCATAATTTATTATTTTAATACATTTATTATAACATATTTATATTGAAATAAACAAGTAATTATATAATTTATAGTTTTTATTATAAGGCATTGAGCTTTAATTATTAAAATTTTTTTTATTATATAAAATAAAAGAGCCAAAAGACTCTTTTATCTATTTTTTAAAATCTCTTTCGCACAAATAGTTGTAAGTTTAGATAGTTTAGGACTCATTTGATTCAACGCTTCTAGTACCTCTTCATGGCTCATTGTGCCTTCGTGCAAGTCTGCAGCTTTATTACAGATACATGAAAAAGCTAAAACTTTCATTTTTAAAAAATTGCAAGCTAAGACTTCAAAAACAGTAGACATACCTACAGCATCTGCTCCAAAAGCTCTAAACATTTTAACTTCTTGTTTAGTTTCATAGTTTGGGCCTTGTGTTGCTAAATATATCCCCTCTTTTAAATTGAAATCATTTTGATAAGAAATATTTTTAGCTAAGTTTTGGTATTCAAATGAATAAGCATCTGTCATATCGACAAATTGTTTTTCTGGGAATTGAACAGAAAGAGCTCTAAGTGAGTTTTCTGACATACAATTGATATGGTCTGTAACTAACATAATATCGCCGGGATTTAAAGCTTCTGAGATCCCTCCAACGGCATTTAAGGTTATGACAGATTGAACGCCTAGAGTATTTAAAACGAAATATGGAAAAACAACATCTTGAGGGCTATTGCCTTCATAGTAGTGGTATCTACCTTGCATCAAAACAATATCTTGATCATCTAATTTACCAAAAATAAGTTTGCCTGCATGACCTTGAGCTCTAGCTGTTGGAAAAAATGGAATATCTTTAGAATCTATCTCAACGATATTTGTCATTTCATCTAAAGGACCTTTAACGCCTGCTGTGAGTACTATTAAAAGTGTAGGTGCTGCATCTACTTGTTGTTTTAGATAAGATGCAGAGGTTTCAACTTTTTCAAAATATGCATCAAAGTTATCTTCAGTAAATGCAGAAAAAGAAAACGTTAAAAAGCAGATTAAGGATATAAAAATTTTCATAAAAACTCCTGTGTAAAAGAAAAAAAAATAAAACTAAAATAGAGTACTTCAGATTAGAAAAATTTAAAAAGCTTTTTTTCGAACATATTTTATTTTCAGAAAATCATAGTTTTTGGCATTCTTATATCTTTACTGGAGAGTTTTATGGATATTACAATTATTGGAACAGGATATGTTGGACTCGTAACAGGGGCATGTTTTGCTGAGATGGGACATATCGTTACATGTTTAGATATAGATGAAGATAAAATAAAAATGTTAAATGCATCTCACATTCCTATATATGAGCCGGGTTTAGAAGAGCTGGTGAAAAAAAACAAAAAAGGTAAAAGGCTTTTTTTTACAACGGATTATGAAAAAGCTATTAAAAGTGCGCTTGTTTGTTTTGTATGTGTGCCGACACCTTCGAACGAAGATGGTTCATGTAATACAAGCTATATTGAGCAAACAGCTAAATTTATTGGACAATATATCGATGATTATAAAGTTGTAGTTACAAAATCTACAACAGAAGTTGGAACGAGTTTTCAAATAAAAAAAATCATTTTAAAAGAACTTGAAAATAGAGATGTTAAAATAGATTTTGATGTTGTATCAAATCCTGAATTTTTAAAAGAGGGATCTGCTGTTTCAGACTGTTTAAAACCTGATAGAATAGTAATAGGAACAGAAGCAGAAAAATCAACTGAAATCATGAAAGAGATCTATCATGGATTTACATTTAAACAAGACAGATTGATTGTTATGGATATACTCTCTTCTGAGATGACTAAATATGCAGCTAATGCGATGCTCGCTACTAGAATCTCTTTTATGAATGAGATTGCAAATATCTGTAAAAAGGTTGGCGCTAATGTAAACAATATTAGAAAAGGCATTGGTTCGGATACTAGAATTGGCTATAGCTTTTTATATCCTGGAATCGGCTATGGCGGATCTTGCTTTCCTAAAGATATAAAAGCGCTTTGTCATTTAGCTAAAAAAGTTGGCTTAAAACCTACTCTTTTAGAAAAAGTCGATGAGATAAACGTTGAGCAAAAAAAGCTTTTAGCAAAAAGCATAATCAATTTTTTTACAAAAAATGGTGGGATTAAAAATAAAACCATCGCAGTTTGGGGGCTTTCATTTAAACCAGATACTGATGATATGCGAGGAGCACCTTCTATTACTTTTATTAATCAGCTTTTAGACAAAGGAGCAAAACTTAGACTATTCGATCCAATAGCAATGCACAATGCTAAAAAGCTTTTTCAGGAACATAAAAATATCATTTGGTGCAGAGATGAGCAGCATGCAGCTGAAGGTTCTGATGCAATAGCTCTATTAACAGAGTGGAAACAATTTAGATTTTTAAATTTCACGCCTATAAAAAAGATGATGAAAACTCCTTTGCTATTCGATGGTAGAAATCAATATCACCCACAAGATATGCAAAAAAAGGGATTTAAATATATCGGAATTGGTATGCCAAATAAATTTGAATAATTTTACAATCTTTAAAAATATGAAAGAAAAACTAGAATTAATAGAAAAAAGATTAAAAGAGCTGATTCCAAAAAGCAATCAATATCATAAAAAGCTTTTTGATGCAGCTAGCTATTCTCTTTTTTCCTCTGGCAAAAGACTTAGACCTCTTTTGGTTTTGGCAACGGTACAAGCTTTTGATAAAGATCTAAATTTAGCTTTAGATCCAGCTTGCTCTCTAGAGCTTATTCATACATATTCTTTAATACATGATGATCTTCCTTGTATGGATGATGATGATTTAAGAAGAGGAAAACCAACACTTCATAAAGCCTTTCCTGAGTGGCTAGCAGTTCTCACTGGCGACTATCTTCTCACCTATGCTTTTGAGATAATCTCAAAGGCTAAAAGATTAACCTCTATGCAAAAGATCAACCTTATAAATACTTTGTCAAAATACGCAGGCTCTGATGGTCTTATAGCTGGGCAAGTTGCCGATCTTTTTTGGGAGAGAAAAAAAATAGATTTTGAGAAACTAAAATTTATGCATTTAAATAAGACAGCCGCGCTGTTTATTGCAGCTGTGGATTTTGGATGCACTATTGCAAAAGCTACAAAAAATATAAAATTAAAACTTTTAGATTTTGCTAAAAATATGGGGCTCTCTTTTCAGATTTTTGATGATATCTCAGATAGTCAAACCAAATCTTCAGATATTACAAAAAACAAAGCAACAGCTGTAACAATATTGGGGTTAGAAAAAGCAAAAGATCTAGCAATAGATTTACAAAAAAAAGCTTTAGATATTTTAAAACAACTGCCTTACCAAACTGCTTTTTTAGAAAAGCTCTCTTTGATGCACAATTAAAATGCTACTATCTATAATAAATTACAAAGCCTAAATACTTTATTAGTTTTTTTAGTTGCATCACTTTCATCGATATTAAATTTTTTTACAAAAGAAAATGTTTTAATTTTTTTTGCTAACTCTTGATTTGTATGCTTATCTAAAATTTTTCCAACGTTATGACTATCTAAAAAGCTGCTAGCTTCACCTTTTACAAATATTCTAAAAATATTAATTAAATATTCTTTGTTTTCATCCGAAATATTTAAAGCAATAGTCTCAATTACTGAACTGCCTCCACAATCTTCAAGATTTAAAAGAGGTTTTCTTTGATCTTTTGGAACTTCTTTTAATAGCTCGTAAACTAGCTTCATCATTTTTTTATCTGCAGCTAAATGAAGAGCATTATCACCATTTGCATCTGAAATATTCAAAAAATTAAATCTTGAAAGAAAAGGAACATTTTTAAATTTATCTAGAGCTTGAGCTTCATTGCCCTCAGATATAATTTCATGCAGCTCAGTTCCCTTTTTTTCTACTCCGAGTCTTTGGATTTCAGCTGCAAAAGAAGCGCCAGCCGCTGCTCGCGATGCCATAATTATCTCCTTGTTTTATTATAACTAAATTACAATGCCTATGATGATATATTGTTTGTTTATTTAAAAACAAGATTGTTTATAGTGTTTTATATTAAAAAATTCAATAATTTAAATTATTATTTATCGAAACAATTTTACAAACTTTTTAATAATAATTTCATTGAAAATTTATCTTATAAAGATTATACATTATTTGAGCGAAAAACAAATTATACTATGGCTTGCAAAAACATATATATCTATCCGTTTAAACACAGACCAATGAAAAGGATTTTCGATATTCTTTTTAGCTTATTTATCTTGTGTGTATTTTCTCCTGTTTATTTGATAATATCACTTTTAATACTAATTACATCTGATGGATCAATATTTTATCTCTCTTACAGGATTGGAAGAGGAGGAAAAGTGATAAAATGTATAAAATTTCGAACAATGTTCAAACAATCTGAAAATATTTTACTAAAACTTCTAAATCAAGATCCAGTATTAAAAAAAGAGTGGGGGTTATTTCAAAAGCTAAAAAAAGATCCTAGAATAACAGCTATTGGAAAATTTTTAAGAAAAACATCTTTAGATGAACTTCCTCAATTTATAAACGTTTTAAAAGGCGATCTATCTATTGTTGGACCTCGTCCATTTGCGCTTATTGGGGAAAAAGAAAATTTCCATTTAGAAATTAAAAAGTATTTAAAAGATAAGACTCAAAAGATTTTATCTGTACGGCCTGGAATAACTGGGCTTTGGCAAGTATCTGGAAGAAGTGAAATTACAATTGACGAGAGATTAAAACTAGAAGAAGAGTATATCGATAAGCAATCATTTTTTTTAGATCTCTATTTAATCTGTAAAACCATTCCTAAAATATTTTTTCCAACCGGAGCTTATTAGTTTTGAAAGAGAATATTTTAGTCACCGGTGGAGCTGGATATATTGGCTCTCAAAATTGTAAAGAGCTTTATAAAAATAATTTTCATCCGATTACTTTTGATAATTTATCTACTGGAAGAAAAGACTTTGTCAAATGGGGAGAGCTTATTCAAGAAGATTTAAAAGATTTTCAAAAAATTGATGAAGCAATAAAAAAATATAAACCGAAAGCTGTTATGCATTTTGCTGCTAATGCTTTAGTGGCGGAATCGATTAAAGATCCTCAAAAGTATTATGAAAACAATGTCTTAGCTACTTTAAATTTATTAAAAGCGATGCTCAAAAATAGCGTTAAATACTTAATATTTTCATCATCTTGTGCAACATATGGGATGCCAAAATTTTCTCCTATAATAGAGAGCCATCCTCAAGATCCAATTTCTGCATATGGTAGAACTAAATATATGATTGAACAGATATTAAAAGATTATGAAAAAGCATACGATTTTAATTATGTGTCTTTAAGATATTTCAACGCAGCAGGCGCTGATTTAGAGGCTGAGGTTGGAGAGAATAGAGATGAAGAGACTCATCTGATTCCTTTAGCGATAGATACTGCTTTAAAAAAGATAGATAAGTTAAATGTTTACGGATTTGATTATGATACTAAAGATGGTACAGCTATCAGAGATTATATACATATCCAAGATTTAGCATCTGCGCATTTAAAAGCGCTATTTTATCTTTTTTCTACAAATAGATCAGTAGAGCTGAATCTTGGATCTGATAATGGCTATTCAATATTAGAGATTATAGATGAGATTGAGAAGCATACTAATACAAAGATAGATGTGAAGCGCTGCTCTAAAAGAGAGGGAGATCCCGCTATCTTATTTGCAAACTCTTCAAAAGCGAAAAAGATTTTGGGATGGAAAGCTCAAAACTCTGATTTAAAAACAATTATAACATCGGCGATAAAATGGCACAAAAAAAAGAACCTTTTATAAAAGCTATAATTTTTTCACTTTTTTTTATTGCAACATTGAGTATGCTACTTTTTTCAACATTTTCAAATATTAAATTTCTATATTTTGCTCCATTTATAGTATTTTTATTTTATCATCTCAGCTTTATCT
>JAAKFX010000052.1 GCA_011064865.1 Candidatus Anoxychlamydiales bacterium | reverse complement strand
GCCGGTGATACCCATAGCAACTCATGTTGCGCGCCCGCGCGGTGTCAATCATGTAGATGAAAATGTTCGGCCGTTTCATGTCCGTTCCTTTCCCGTCATTTAATAAAACTTTTGAGATTAACAAAGTTAATTCTAATTCCCTTACTACATTTAAAGATAATGTTTTGGGTGGTGCTGGATTAATAGAGGATTTAAGAGGTTACTGGAAACTAGATGAGACTTCTGGCGACGCTATTGATGTTCATGGTGGCTTCAATGGAACTCTTATTGGTACTCCAACTTATGATACTGGAAAATTAAATGGAGCTTATGTATGGAAGCTGTAAAAGAAGAATATGGAACAAAAATAAACGCTGCTTGGGAAAATCTAAGACATTTGAATAGGACTAAAGCAGGAGATCTCCCAACTCTATGGTGTGGTAGAGAAATTTCAGATCCCTCATCTTGGAATCAATGGGCCTGGAATCTTATAAATCCACTAAATGTGACTGCAAATCCTCGAAGAGTTATTAAGTTTTTAGATGATAATATTTCAATATTAATTGATAACAATTTTCCTGAAGCAGATTCCAAGACTTTAGGTAATAAAAGATGGGAAATTATCTCTGTCTCGCTGTTAAAATTGGCAGGGTTATCTAGTGCGTATTCAGAAGCAGACACAAAAATATATTCACAATTTAATCAAATGAAAATGAGATTAGAACAAGCCGCCCAGAAAAATACGGATTATAGAACCTATATAGAAGCACTAAGATATGAATAGATTCCGGCAAAGATTATGAAATTAATTTCATAATATTATTATTTTCTATAAAAAATATTGAAGTTTAGATATTAAAATAATAAAAAATGTTATTTTTATATCTTTTACTTTATTTATATAAAATTTCTATCTATATGATTGAGATAGGAGGTCTTATGAAAAAAAGGCTTATAGATATCTATTCTGTTGAGACAAAAATTAGGTTTTTGCCTTTTATAAAGGCTCTTAAAAGATATAAGCTGAAATTTTTCAAAGACGATATAATTGCTGCAATTTCAGTAGCTCTTTTAGCTATTCCTCAATCTATAGCTTACTCTTTATTAGCTAATCTACCAGTTGAAGCGGGGATATTTTCTGCAATTTTTGGATCGATTTTTACAGGGGCCTTTGGATCATCTAGACATTTAATAGCAGGGCCGTCTACAGGAGTTGCGATATTGATTCAGATGATATTAGCAAATATCATGTATGTGCATTATCCTGATCTTACAGGCGCTCAAAGAGATCTTATTATTTTAAATCTACTCATGTTTTTAGTTTTTATAGTAGGGGTAATACAATTAGCATTTGGATTTTTAAATTTAGGAAAGATGCTGCAGTTTGTTTCAAGATCGGTAATTTTAGGTTATTTTGCAGGGGTAGGGGTAGCTATTATCATAAATCAGATCTATTACATTTTTGGGATATCATCGACTACCTTTACACCATCAGCTGTGATGAAAGCTGTTTTTTTTATTGCGCATATTAATGAGATTAATTTTATCACCTTGGCAATAGGGCTTTTATCAATATCAACATTAGTTTTACTTAAATGGAAATTTAAAAAATTTCCAAGTGCACTTTTGATGGTAGCGGGTATTGGTCTTTTAGTGTATTTTTTAAATTTTGTTTTGCAAAAGTATCAATTAAATGTAGCTCTATTAAAAGATCTTGGAATGACAAAAGCTCCAAAAATAAAACTTGTTGTACCTTTTTGGGATTTTAAACTTTTGTATATTTTATTTTTTCCATCTTTGGCAGTAGCGCTGCTATCTATTTTAGAAGTATCTTCGATCTCTAAAGGAGTTGCTACTAGTAGTGGGCAAAAAATTAGATCTAATCAAGAAATTTTTGGAGTAGGTCTCTCTAATTTAATTTTATCTTTTTTTTATTCTGCTATGCCATCTTCTGCTAGTATTTCAAGGACAACTCTAAATTATCAAGCTGGAGCAAAAACGAGATTTGCAGCTGTCTATAGCGGGATTATAATTGCTTTTTTGATCTTTTTTTTCTGGCCATTTGTAAAGCATGTCCCACTTACTGCACTAGCTGCTATTTTAATTGTGATGGTTCTATCTGTCGTAGAGATAAGGCATGTAAAGCTCTGTTTTAGAGCAGGGATAGCGGATGGGGTGGTATTTTCTTTAACTATGGCCTCTTGTTTGGTATTTCGATTAGATATTGCTTTTTTCATAGGTATTATTATTTCAATTATTTTTTACTTGAGAAGAGCTGCTGTGCCAAACTTAGTTGAATATGCTTATGACAAAGAAGGCAAACTTACAGTTATTATTCCAAAAAGAAAAGATCATAGAAAAATTAGAATTATTGGAATAGCAGGGGAGTTATTTTTTGCGGCAGTTGATCTTGTACAAAACACTTTTCAAAAAATTATAAAAGATCCCGAAGTTAAAGTTATAATATTGAGACTAAAAAATATCTATCATGTCGATGCATCTATTTGTTTAGCAATACTGAGGCTGAATGATTATTTAAAATCTACGAAAAGATTTTTGTTAATTTGTGGAGTTACCGATGAGGTTTTTGAGATATTTGAAAAAACAGGAGTTGTAAAACAGCTCGGAAGAGATAAAATATTTTTAACATCTGAAGAAAAACCTCAGCTATCTACTAAAAAAGCTGTCGAAAAAGCTCAAAAGCTTATCTCACAGTGATATATTTATTGTGAGTTGCAGGATCAAATTTATATTCAGTATTATCTATTAGAACCTTTCTATAAACCCAAGGATCAGAATTTTCTCGAAGGAGTCTATCGCAGCCCATTGTAAAGCCTTTAAAAAAGCCATATCTTTGAATAGCTAGTTGCATATATCTAGAAGAGGTTGGACGAAAATTAGATCTAGAGCCACAAACAGGGGATATTACATTTTGATGAAATAAAAGTACTTTATTTGCAGCTTTTGATAAGACAGATAGTTTTTTTTGCGCTACTTTTTTAGTTTTATATTTTAAATCAGAGTCTTTTCCCCAAGGCTCAAAGTAGCCCGCTTTTGCAAAAATCATAACAGGAAGTAGCAGTATTATAAATATAATTTTTTTCATATCAAAAACCATATTTTATGAAAAAAACAGGAAAGAGCCGATCATTATTAAGCAGTGGTGTTACTTTTGTTTCATAAACCCTTTCATTATAAAAATTAGCCTCTTCTCCAGCTCCATAAATACCACCGAAATACCAGCCTGCCTCAAAACTTGCAGTTATTGCGCCAGCAGCTGTCCAGCCTCTATGAAAAAACTCATAGCTTGCATAGATAAATAATCCATTTAATAAAAAAGCTGTTGCAGCAGATTTTTTTTGACCTAAATATAAATAGCCTGTGCCTGGAATAAAGGTATTTAATAGCTGCGCTGTCTTTACAGATTTTTTCTCTTTTTCATATGAAGTTACAAGCTCTTGTATCTTTAAGTTATTAGAATATTTTTTTTTTAAGGATTCTGTATCAGCATCTATTAAAGCAGTTGAGAGCTCAATTTTTTTTTCCATATCAGGGTAGTTGTCAGATAAAAGCTCCAAAATCTTTTTGATTTTATCTGTGTCCTCTAGCTCTTTATAACTCTCATATAAAATAATTAAAAGATCTTCAAATGCTTCAAAAGATTTATCTGCATAGCAAAGTGAGCTTTTTTCAAAATATTCGATAACTTCATCGTATTTTTGCCCTAAATAATAGCTTAAAACGATGTTATATTCGATCTCTTGTAGTCTATAGCAATTATCTTCATCTAATAATATTTCAGCTCTTCTAAAGTTTGTAATGGCTCTATATAGATCTAAATCTTTAGCAAATTTTTTAGCTATTATAAATTCTTTTCCCCAATCTTGAGATCGCTCTTCTAAACTAAGGGATTTAAATGGATTTTTTAAACTGCTTATATGTTCTTGTTTGATATTATAGCTAATCTTAGGCTCTAGTTTTTCTTCAACCCTATAACAGCTACTACCTAGTAATAAAAGGGAAAAAAGTAAGATTTTTTTAGTCATTTTCATAAGATTTAATGAGTTCTACAGATTCATCATAATCTTTCTCAAGTGTTGGAGTGCCAGCTTGCTCTCTAAAGTAATCTTCTTGATTATTTGATACACTTTTCATATCTTTAAACGAATTTATTATATGCGGTCTTACAAAGATAACAATATTATTTCTAGATAGATTTCTATCATCGGTAGAAAAGGCAGCGCCAATCAGAGGTATACCACCGAGACATGGAATTCCCGTTTTTGATCTTTGTTTGGAATCTGTAACCATTCCACTTAATACTAAAAAGTTTTTGTTAGCGAGCTGCACTGCAGTTGACATATTTGTTTTTGTAGTTGTTATTCCTGTCAAAGATCCAAGCTGCAATTGATTTGCTGTTGTTGATGCTGTTGAAGAGGTTTCGAGCTCTATGGTTAATGAGACTGTATCGCTGTTTCCTAAAATTGGAGTAATAGTTAAACTAGTTCCAACATCTCTATACTCTAAGTTTGTTGTAGATGTAGTGTTTGCAGCTGTGTTTTGAATAACAGATCCTGTATATGGAATATTTTGTCCACTAAAGATTGTTGCAGATTTTCCATCTTGAGCAATTATTTTAGGGGTTAAAACTATTGAGGTTTCAGTGTCTGATTGAAGTGCTTTAAGTAGTGAGGCTAATGATAAAAAGGATTTTCCTTTGTGAAATAAGATATCCCCGATCACTCCTAAATTAAAGCCATCCCCTAAAGATAAATCTGTACCAGTTGGTTTTGTAGAAGTATTAATTGTATTAAAAGTAGTTGCAAATGGATTTGTTGAACCTGTTGCAGCTGGGATGAAATTGCTCATTCCTAAAACAGCTTGATCTTTATGCTGATATTTAGATCCCCAATCAAGTCCAAAAGTTAAAGCATTTGTTAGAGTTGTTTGAATAACTAAAATTTCAATAAAGACCTGTTTTAGTGGAACATCTAAACTGGAAATTAGCTCTTTTAATTTAGATAATGTATCTTTATCACCAGAGCATAAGATTGAATTTGTAATTTTTATCCATTGAACAGAATCTATAGATTTTACAAGTTTGAATTTAACTGCAGCTTCATTATCAGCTGATTTTAAATCTTGTGCGATCTGTTTTAATGCTTCTTGAATTTCATCGCCTTTATGATATTGAAGTTTATATACCAAAAATCCTAGATCTTCAAGACCTGAGATCTCTTGAGCGGTTGGATGTTCACTATCTGCTACATCAAAACTTGCAAGTAGATTTTTTATCTCTTGTATAGAGTCTGAATCTCCAGTGAAAACTAAAGTGTTTGTTTGTTCAGAAAATTTCATGGACTCTATAGTCTCATATAAACCTTCATTATCAAGATTAGAAAGTTTTAAGTTTTCTGCAAATTCACATAAAACGCATTCAAGCTCTGGTCCTGTTAAATAAGTAGGTTTATATACATAATAAGTTGATGTAATCTCACCTTTTTCCGATGGTATATCAAATTTTTTAACAAGAGGTTCTATCTTTTTTAAAGCGTCTGGTGTTCCAACAAAAATTATAGAATTTGTCTCTTTTACATATCTTATGCTTTTTAATGCGCTTATAAAATATTTATCAGAGGAATCTATTTTTTCAAGATCTACAGTTATCGATTTTATAGAACCTACTAGTTGAGATGGACTTGCTTTTTGAATTTGATAGACCCAAAAATTTGTTTTACCAAGCTCTTGAATAGCTTGTTTTGATGTCGGTGCATTTATAGAAGTAAATAATGATTGAATTTTTACTAAAGTATCTTGATCGCCGGTAAATATTATTGAATTAGTAGTAGGTACAGGCCTCATTGAAGATATTGTTTCTAGTAGAGGTTGATCTGCGAGTCCTGAGCTTTTTAAGTTTTTAGAGATATCTTTAAAAGCATTTTCAACATCATCTAGAGTAACATGTGTTGGAGTTAACATTAAAAAGTTACCTTTAAAAAGACCCTCTTTTGATACATCGTATGAGCTTAAAAGTGATTTCACTTTTGTTAAAGAATTTTCAGAGCCTGTAAATATTATTGAGTTTATAGATGGCAAAACTTTCATCGACTCTACTGCATCAATAAGCTCTGGATCAGCGAGATTAGAGCTTTTAAAATTTTTAGAAACATCTTTTAAATAGTTATCTAAATCATTTAAAGTTGCATGCTTTGGTGTATAGATAAAAAATGTTACTTTCATGTTTTGTGCATTGTCGTATTGAGCGATAATGTTTTTTACCTCATCGATAGCTGTCGGATCTCCAGTTAAAAGAATTGAGTTTGTCTCTTTTACCCATTTCGCTGTATCTAAAACATCTAAAAGTTTTTGATCTTTTACGTCTTGATCTTTAAATTTTTCCGATAACTTTTCTAAGTCTTCTTCTATTTTATCGCCAGATACATGCTTTAAATTATATAAGAAAAATGTTGGATGTATGGTCTTTTGACCAGAGCTTGCACTATCTAAACTTTGAAGCAGTTTTTGAAGTTTAGATATAGTAGCGTCTGTTGCTGAAAATACAAAAGATTTTGTGTCATCTAGCCATTTCATGTTATCTATAGCTTCAATAAGACCGGCTTTTGGCATTCCCTCTTTTTTTAAATTAGCTGATATCTCTTTTAAAGCATTTTTTAAATCATCTTGTGTGCGATACACTGGTCTATAAATAAAAATCTGTTGATTTTCTAAAGTTTTTATCTCAGATTTTGGCTCAATATCTAAATTTTTAAATACTGTTAGAGTTTTTTGCGCAAGCATTGGTGTTGAGATAATATATATTTTTCGAGTTGAGTCTTGAGGAACCAAAATGTAGGGATTTTTAGCAATTAAAGGTTCCATTATCTGTTTTGCTAAAGTTATCAACGTCTTAGAAGAGTTGTTCTGAAGAGAGTAAATTTCAATATCTAAAGGGCTCTTTGCTCTATCTAAATTTTCTATTAAAGAGGTGATTTTCTCTACATTGCTTATCACATCTGTAATGATAAGTTGTCTAGTATCTGAGAGCAGCTCTACTAAAGAGTCTTTTGATACCATCTCTTTCACCATTGTAACTATTTCATCTGGTGAAACATTATTAATAGATAAAATTCTTGTGATAATTGGATAATTTGAATCTTTGTCGCCTCTTGCAACGATCGGTGCTAGCTCTTTTACATCTTCAGATTTTGAAATTATTACACTTTGTCCTTCTTCTACTAAGTATAGGCCATTAATTCTTAAAACTTGCATCAAAGATGACATAACACTTTGTTTTGTTATTGGCTCTTTCGATGCAATCGAGACTGTAAAATTTAAATCCTTTTCATCATAGATGAAATTAATCCCGCATATTTTTGAAACAAATTGAATATATTCTAAAATCGCAACATTTTCATAGTTAATGGTAAATTCATTTGCTTGAGTGAATTTTTTGTCTTCTATAGCAAAACTACTAACAGTTGAAAACATTAAAAAAGCTAAGATAAATTTTCTATTAAGAAACTTTATTATTTTTATCATATCTAAATTGACCAATCATATATGGGGAAATTTTATCCCCTCTAATGGAATAATAACACTTGAGCAAATATTTGCAAACTTTTCATTATGAATTTTTATTGAAAATTTATTACATTTATAAAATTAAATTTTTAAATAAGATTTTTCTTTAATAAATCATTTTGTAAAAAAGCTCTCTCAAGCCTTTCTGCGTATGCAAATAGATGCGAAAGTATCTTTTTCTTTTTTTATAATTAAGTTTTTAAATCTCGCAATTATCTTTTCTGTTTGATTGTGACATGAAAATAAAACGTTATCAATAATTTGTTTTTTTATTGCATCTTGTTTTTCGGGTTTTATTTTTGTTGATAATAAAATTATTTCATCTCCAATTTTAAAATTTAAATTAGTTTCAACAAAAAGATCATTTGCATTTCCTGATAATTTTTTATTGTTAACGGTTATATTTGCACATTTATGCGTTGCACTATCTACTAGATAATTATCTGTCATTAAACTACTAGAATATAAAATTTTATCATCATTAAGATTCATGATATATAAGTTGATGAAAAAGTTTTGTTCTAAACTATCTTCTGTAAGCGCTAGATTTATTTCATTTAAAATACTAGCCGCTGAAAAATCTTTTTTAGCTTTAGAAAGACTCAGAGCCATTTTAATGTAACCTCTGAAAATAGCTGTATGAATATATGATTCTAAATCATTTTTCTCTCCCTTTGCCATAAGAGCTACAAATACATTTTCTGATAGCTGATAAAAATCAATGTAAAGCCCAAAAGAGGAGATAGTCTTTTCATATTCACTTGCAATTTCTAAAGATTTCCAATTAGGTGTATCTTGCTTGATAAATAATTTATCAGTATTTATTAGTGAAGTGTAGATTTCATCATAGCTATCTTCTGCGTTTTTATCTTCAAGCTCATCTCGAGATTTCATGTACTCAGAGATATCTGTTATAAAATCAACGATATCTAAGTATCTTTTTTTAGGATCTTCTTTAAGAGCCTTTTCTAATATCTTTCTAAAATTTTTGGGTATTAAAGATAGATGAATAGTTCCATGGGAAAGCTTTCCTAATATCAGCTCATAAGTGATAACAGCAAGTGAATAGATATCAGATGTAAATGTTGCACTATTAGGATCTTTTTTCTGCTCAGGACTCATGTAAATCGGTGTTCCCATAAACTGAGCTTTTATACTATCTTCTTTTTCTTCATCAAGTAGCTGCGCTATTCCAAAATCTATAACTTTTATTTGGCCGTTTTCTGTAATTAATATATTTTCAGGTTTTAAATCTCTATGAATAATTCCATGGGTATGCAAATGACAAAGAGCGTATGCAACTTGCAAAATTATCTCTAAAGCTTTGTGCATTGATAAAGACTTTTCTAATAAAAACTGTTTTAGAGAAATTCCTTGGATAAATTCCATAGCGATATAAAGCCCATGATCCCATGTGCCTTGACCAAAAAGTTTTATTATATTTGGATGGTTAGAGAGTCTTATAATATCTGCTTCTTTTAAAAATCTTTTAACCGCATCTTCACTTTTTATAAATTTAGGTGATAAAACTTTTATAACTATAGGTTTTGCTGATTTTTGATCAACCCCTAAATATAAGAAACTCATCCCTCCTTTTTTTAATAAAGACTCAATCTTATATGGCCCTATTTTTTTAGGAAGTATCGGAGTTACGTTTTTTGTATATGTTGGAAGAGTTGGTTGATCGGCTATTTGCTCATTTTGCATATTGATACAACTTTTGTTTTTATCTCAGATATTTTGATATTACTGATTTGCTTTTTTTTTTGCTATGGACTTATATTGATTTAGTAATTTTTTTGAAAAGATTAAATTTTTTAAGAATTAAACACAAAATATTCAAAATTTTATTACTAATAATTATGAGAAAAAATTATTTTATCCCATTTCTAAAATTCTAACGCCTAGAGTCTCACCTAAATTGACAAGCTCAGCTGTAGCTATTTTTTGACCATTGACAACAAGATTCACAGCTTTTTCAGGATGTACTTTTAAATCTAAAAGATTTCCAGGTTGCATGCTCATGAGCTTATCTAAAGTGATTTTAAATCTTGCTGCTTCTACTATTATGTTAATAGGCATATTCTCTATTTGTGAAGTCTCTATTGAGGTTATCTCTTCTGTTGGAGTCTCTTCTTTTACAGCTTTTTCTTCTTTAATAGGTTCTTTTTTTATCTCATCATTATTTTCTTTTTCCATAGATGTATCCTCTGCATATTTGACAAAATCTATAATTTCTAATTTGTTTTGTTTTGTTTTTGCTAAAAATAGATTACTATCACCTAATTTTAACATGAGTTGGCCTTTATGAGTTTTTAGATCATAATTTATGTGATCTAAAATTATAAAATCGCCAATTTTAACTTTTTTTAGTGTTTGATAATTTAAATTAACAGATCCAATCTCTGCCGACATCGTAAGTTCTAAACTTTTTGATATTTTTTCAGCGTTTAAAGGAGGGTTCGAGATGAAATATTTTTCCCAAGCTTTTCTAAATTTTGGGCTAATTGCTATTCTAGCTAAACATGTAACATCTGAAATTTTAATTTTAATATCTAAACATAGACTATCTTCTTTCAATGGTTGAGTTATCTCTACCATTTTAGCAGAAAGATCTTGAAAAAGATTTATCTCAGACAAAGTATCTAAAGTTTTAAGAGCAACATATCTAAAATAACTCTCTTGCAAAAATGTTGTTGAAAATTGAATATTATCTTTTTGTGATAAAAGCTTGTTAGTTAGCTTTTCAATATCTTCTAAATCCATTAAAAGATAGACTTCTCCTTCTAAATTTGAAAAAATAAAAGATAGGTAATTAACATTATCTGAAAATCCCTTTTTTAAATCGTCAGCTTTTAACCACTGCATTTCAGATGGCTGAATATCTAGTGATGTTAAAGAAAATTTTTTAGCTAAAATAGAGCTAAATTTTTCAAAATCAAAAGGAGCGAATGTTCTCAAAAGAGGACTCTCATCTAAAGAGAGCAGCGTTTTGTTGATTTTGTTAAGCCAAGAATATTTTTCTAATGTATCCATAATTTTTTACTTTTGAGATCCTGAATCTTTTTTACCAGTTTTTGGTTTTCTTCTAAATGTAAATTTTTCATGTTCAGCCTCTAATCTACCAACATTTAATTTTGCAGCTTTAAGTTGCTCCATGAGATTTGGAATGTTTTCATTAAACATATTCACCGCTTGAGTTGGGCCTTTTAAAAAGATATTAAAGGCTGGCGCAGTTGAATATTTTTCTATTGTAATTGAGCTGCCATAAAAAATCGA
>JAAKFX010000051.1 GCA_011064865.1 Candidatus Anoxychlamydiales bacterium | reverse complement strand
CCTCTGTTTTGGCAGAGCCAAAAGTTGATTTAGGAATCGATCTATTTTTTAAAGATGGAAATGAGAAATTAATTGAAAACAAAAAAGTAGCTTTATTGATTAATCATACAAGTGTAGATAAAAATTTAAAGCCGACTTTAGAGATTTTTAAAGAAAGAGCAAAAAACTATAAAATTACAAAACTTTTCTCCCCTGAGCATGGATTAAATGGAAAAGCTTTTGCCGGGGAAAAAGTTGGAGATTCAAAAAATCAAAAAATTGAAGTTGTATCTTTGCATGGAGCAACAAAAAGACCAACAGAAAAGATGCTAAATGATGTAGATGTCATAATCTATGATATTCAAGAGATAGGATGCAGAGCATATACTTATGCATCAACTCTATATTATGTAATGGAAGAGGCTGCGAAAAGAAAAATTAAGGTAATTGTTTTAGATAGACCAAATCCTATAAATGGAATTATATCAGATGGGCCGATGTTAGATGATGAGTATAGATCATTTTTAGGGTATATAAATGTTCCCTATTGTCATGGAATGACAATAGGGGAGCTTTCTTCTTTTTTTAACTCTGAATATAAAGTACAATGCGATCTGACAGTAATTAAGATGAGAGGTTGGAAAAGAGAGATGTCTTTTTCAGATACTGGACTTAATTGGGTGCCAACATCTCCAAATATACCAGAAGCTGACACTCCTCTTTATAGTGCAACTACAGGAATATTAGGAGAGTTAGAAATTGTTAGTATTGGAATCGGATATACTCTGCCTTTTAAAATTGTTGGAGCGCCCTGGATAGATGCTAATTTATTTGCAAAACATTTAAATGATCAAAAACTATTAGGTGTAAAATTTATTCCGTTTTATTTTAGGCCTTTTTATGGAGCATACAGGGGAAAAGATTGTCAAGGTGTTAAAATAGTAATAACTGATAAAACGAAATATAAACCGGTGAGTGTACAATATCTTTTAATAGGGATGTTAAAATCTTTATATCCTGAAAAGGTAAAAGAAAAATTAAATACTCAATCTGAGAGTAAAATTAAAACTTTTTGTTTAGTAAATGGTAATAAAAAAATCTACGATTTTTTATTAAATGAAAAGTATCCTGCATGGAAGATGATAAAGTTTCAAGAGGAAAAGATTAAAGAGTTTAAAGAGAATAGAAAAAAATATCTTTTATATTAAAAAGTAAAATTAAAATTTTCTGTTTATAATAAAATCTATTTTATAATTATCAAAAAATCTGAATTATTGTAATATATATGCATTAAAAAGATTAAAAAGGTAAATATTATGCCAGCTGTTAGTGGAGCAGATTCTAAACCAGGTGTAGATGCTAGCGCAGAAACAAGATCTGCAACTTTTGATAAAAAGCCAGTAGTTGAAAAAATAAAAAAAGCTGCATCTCTACTTTTTATAATTTTAGGGCTAGGCCTTGCTGAAATTGGAGCTACGCTTTTAGATGTGAATTTAGTAGCTATAGGAGCTTCTTTTGTAGTAGCTGCAATTGGATTAATAGTTGTTGGACTTTTAAAGATTAGAGAAGGATTTCAAACTCAAAAAAATGATCAAAAACCAGTAGAAAACAAGCCTATAGCAGATGATCAAGCAGCTAAAAAAGAAACTGAAGCTGTAAAGGTCTAACTAATAAATTTTTTAATTAGGACATTTTAACCTTAGGATGCAACTCCTTTGTTCCTACACTATTTTCAGGCTCATAAAGTAATTATATAGCAGCTTTTACATTCAATTCTAATCCAAGAGCATCAAGCATAAGAAAAAGATTCATTATTGTAGGATTTCCTTGAAGAGATAGTGTTCTATATAAACTTTCTCTATTGAGATAAGTTTCTTTTGCAATATAAGAAATGCCACCATGTGCTTCCGCAACATCTCTTAAAGCTACAAGAAAAACTCTTAAATCTTCATCTTCTAATGCAGCATTGAGATATGCAGCGGCATCTTTCGGATTTTTTAACCTTTCTGTTAAACTTTTTTTATAACTTTTAGATCTTCCCATGTTATTTACCTTTTTTGAAATTTTAGATGATTTTGTAGTATTTAAGCTACAAATAAATTAATAAATTTTTTATTATATTTTCACTTTAACTCAAAAAAGTAACCCGTTCTCTAGACAAATTAATTTTATTTTGAAAAACAATATTTTTTATTGATTTAAACTCTTTTCAAAGCGAAGATATTTTTTTAAAATTTTAGCTTTAAAAAAGAGTTATTGATGGCTGTACAAGCAACTCAAAATCTTGCAAAAAGTCCAATTAAGATACCATCTCTTCCTAGTGATATGGATAAAGTTGTGGGGATGTCGAATCTATTATTAATAGATATTTTTTCTGATATTTCTGCATTTTTTTATGAGCTATATCAAAAAGGTACAAAGCTTTTTGAAAACTTTTCAAGTGATTTTAAAAGTGAGGCTAATCGTTATTCAATAAATATAAAACAAAGTGTCTTGGAAAAAATATTAAAATTAGATCTATTTCACTACTCTAAAGAAGATGACAAAAAAGATATGAAGAAGGTTGTTGGAAAAGTAAATCTTCTTATGATTGATGGAGCTAGTTATATTGCAGCTTTTTTCAAAGTAGTATCTCATAGGCTTTTGCATGAACATTTTTTAAAAGATGTTAAAATTACAGCTTTGAGATTTTCATATAATATGAAAATGAAAATTTATTCAAAATTATCTAATAAAGAAGTGAAATTTGAGCCAATAGGATGGTCTACTGATTCAAAAAAAAATGAGGATGTTGTATTTGATTTGCACCCTTCAAAAAAAGAAAAAAAAGATGTTGCTGTAGAGGCTGTTAGTGAAGCAATTGCTGAAAAAAATGAAACTGAAATAATTAAAGAAAGTGAAGCTGAAGTAAGTGAAAAAAAAGAAATATCTGAAAAAAACGAACATAAAAAAAGAAATCTTTATTTTTATAAAATAGTTATTGCAACACTATTTTTGGGATATTTTGTGATGTTTTTTTATATATTTTCAGATTCTCAAGAAAAAGGATTCAAAAGAGACAATCCAAAACTTGTAACACTTTGTGTCCATCCTTGTTATTTAAATAAGAGAGATATTAGTTCTCTTACTTTTAATGAAAAATCAAATTGTTATTATGTTCAGACTGTAAAATATTGTTAGATGCCAACTAAACCAATAGCATTTTAAACAAGACCTTTATCTTGTATCTAGATCGATAGATTTTTTTAACTTTGATTTTTTATAAAATTCATAGATTCTAATAAAAGATGTAGCTGTTACTAAAACGGAAAAACAAAAAGCTAAAAAAGAGAAAATATTTGGAAATAGAATCATTGAGATAAAAAATATAAAAGCCTCAGATCTCTCAATTATTCCAGATGAGTAGTGAAAACTTTTTACTCCAAGATTTTTTTCAAAAATACCAACTACTAAAAAAGATGTTATGCATAAATAGCAGCCAGCTATCATGAAAAAAGATAAAAAAGCTCTAGATGTAGGATCTATCAAAAATAGTGCTAAAATAATTAACATTTCAACGAATCTATCAGAAAATATATCAAAAACAGATCCTAAATTAGACTCTTGATTGTTTAATCTCGCTATTGATCCATCTAAAGTATCGAAATAACCAGAGAGTACAATGCAAGATACAGCTAAATATTTATGATCTGAAATTATAAAGAAAAATGCAAATATACCAAATGTTAAAGCTACAAAAGTTATAAAGTGAGGATTTATATTTTTGATAAATTTAAGTTTTAAAAAAGGAGTGATAAAAATTTTTTGATAGTGATCTCTTATATTTGTATCTAACATATTTTATCTTTAATTTTTTTAAAAATTATTGGAAGTAACATAAAAATTGCGAGCAGGATTAGAGTGAGATTTATCTGAAAAGTAAATATCGATGATATTTTAAACTCTTCTAGCTGCAGAATAGATTTTAGCCCAACGCCTGCTTGGGCAAAAACAAAAGTGCCTGGCATAATTCCAAAAAATGTAGTCCAAAGATAGGTTCTAAAACGGACATTGAAAAAAGCGGGAACAATATTGACAAGCCAAAAAGGAAACAGCGGAATTAATCTTAAAAAAAGCATATAGCAGCGAGCATTTTTTTGAAAACCTTGAGACATTTTTTTTAAAAGAGGACCTGCTTTTTTTAAAAAGAAATCTTTTACTGCGTATTTTGCAGCTAAAAATAAAATTGTAGCGCCTATTGTAGCTCCAATTGCAACATATACAGTTGCTAAGTATTTTCCGAATAAAAATCCGGCTAAAATAGTTAAAAAAACAGCTCCTGGAATGGAAAGCGCTGTAGATGCTATGTAAATAAGAATAAAAATAATTGGAAATAAGATTTTGTTGTTATCAGAGTAGTTTATTAAAGTTTCATTATACTTTTTTAGATTGTCAAAAGAGAAAAAATCAATACCACCAATAGATATTGCAACAATCATTAAAACTACAATTATTATGATAGGCAATAATCTTAAAAAAAATTTCATTTTTTCCTTTTAAAAATAGTTTCAGTTAAATATTTATCAGCAGCTTTTCTAATTGCTAAATTATATGTTGGATATGGATGTATGATGTTAGAGATTGAACTTAGTTTGATATGTTTTTTCATCGCAAGTAAAATCTCAGCGATCATCTCTCCAGCTCTTTTTGCTATAATTGTAGCTCCAATTATTTCACTAGTCCACTTCAGAGTGATAATTTTTACAAAGCCATCTTTTTCATTTTCACAAATAGCTCTGTCTAGATCTTCAAAAGATACGAAATAGACAGCGATTTTTTTTTGCGAGTACTTTTTTATGGCTTGATCTTCTGCAAGCCCAATAGAGGCTATCTCTGGCTCTGTAAAGGTGACTCTTGGCATCTGTTTAGATGTAATTTTCTTTTTTAAGATAGGAACTAATAAAGAGAATAAAACAGCTCTTGCCATATTCTCTGCTTTATGAGTGAAAAAAGGCTCGCCTGTAATATCACCAATAGCAAAAATATGTTTTTTATTGGTTTTTGCAAAAGAGTCTATTAAAATACCTTTGTTTGTATAAGATATTGCTGCATTTTCTAAGTTTAGCTCACCTACATTTAAAGCTCTTCCTGTAGCAATGAGTAGTCTTTCAGATTTTATTTGATTTACGTAGCCATTTTCATTATTTTTTATCAAAATCTCAAAAGTGTCATTTTGATATTTTACGCTATTTACACTCGAGTTTAAATATAGAGATAAATCTTCTTTTTCAAAGATTTTTTTTAAAATTTTTGAAGCGTCAAAATCTTCATTAACTAAAAGTCTTGGACTCATATCTATTAAAGTTACTTTTGAGCCGAGTCTTTGAAATGCCTGTCCTATTTCACAGCCGATTGCTCCAGCGCCGATTATCGTTAAAGATTTTGGGATTTTATCTAAATTAAATATCGTTTCATTTGTATCAAAAGGCGTAATATCCAGATTCTCAATTGGAGGTATTAAAGGAGAAGATCCACTAGCAATTATTGCTTTTGTAAATTCTACAAAATCTTCTTTTCCATCTTCGAAAACAAGTTTTAAAGAATTTTCAGATTGAAAAGATGCTTTTGCTTTTATAGTATCTACACCTATTTTTTGAAGAGATGTTTCATCTTCATGAGACCTTATTTTTTCAATAACGTCTTTAACTCTTTTTAAAGCTAAAGTAGCATCAAACTCATCGATTTTAAAATTAATTCCAAAATCTTTTGCTGTCTTTATGTTGTGTGCAATTTTAGCAGAAGCGATTAGAGTTTTTGAAGGTATGCATCCATAATTTGTACAATCTCCACCAAATAAATTGTTTTCAATCAGCAGAACTTTTTTTTTGGCTTTAGCAAGTCCGATTGCAACAACTAGCCCCGCTGCTCCAGCTCCTATGACAACATATTTATACTTCATCGATTCCAAAAAAGGTTTGTAAAGATATGAGTTTTGAATTTTTATGCCTCTATTGTCAATAAAAATTTAGTTTAATTATAATTTTTATTATGGTGAGAGTAGATACAAAAAATAGGTAAAAAATATGCAAATCGGGTTTGTGGGTCTCGGTAAGATGGGCCAAAACATGTGCAAAAGACTGCTCCATCATCATGAAGTTATAGTTTTTGATGTTGATAAAGATGCTCTCAAAATAGCTGAAAAAGAAGGAGCAATAACTGCGAGCTCAATTAAAGAGTTAGCCTCAAAACTAAAAACAAAAAGAGTTATTTGGTCAATGGTGCCTTCTGGTAAAATTACTGATGAGACGATTGTTAATATTTCTCAGCATTTATCGAAAGATGATATAATTATCGATGGTGGAAATTCCTTTTATAAAGACTCTATTAACCATGCTGCTAATTTAAAGAAAAAAGGAATTGATTTTTTAGATATAGGAGTGAGCGGCGGTATTTGGGGATATAAAGAAGGCTATTGTCTCATGGTAGGTGGAGAAGAAATAGCATATAAATATATCGAGCCTATTTTAAAAACGCTATCTTCAAAAGATAGCTATAATTATATGGGAAAAAGTGGCTCTGGACATTTTGTAAAAATGGTTCACAATGGTATTGAATATGGTCTTATGCAAGCATATGCTGAGGGGTTTGAGATATTAAAAGAGAAAAAAGAGTTTGATTTAGATTTACATAAAATCTCAAAGCTATGGAATAGATCATCTGTTGTTAGATCATGGCTATTAGAGCTTTTAGAAAATGTTTTTGAAAAGGATCAAAATTTTGAAAATATTAAGGCGCATGTTCCAGATTCAGGAGAGGGTAGATGGACAGTAAAAGAATCTATAGATTTAGCTGTTTCAACTCCTGTGATAACAACTGCATTATATGAAAGATTTTCATCTAGAAAAAAAGATGCTTTTCAAGACAAAGTGTTAGCAAAACTTAGAGATGAATTTGGTGGACATGGCACAAAAAAAATAGAGGAATAAAAATGGTTGAAAAAGATATTTCATTTCAATCTTGTATGGCAGCTCTAGAGACATTTAAAGCTTCAAAATTTTTAATGATAATTTTTGGAGCAGCAGGCGATCTTTGTCAAAAAAAATTGCTTCCAACTCTTTATCTGCTTTTTAAAAAAGGCTTTATTGAAGATTTTACAATTTTGGGTCTAGATCTTCCTAAAATGACAACAGAAGAGTATTGCACAAATGCAAAGAAATGGCTTGAGACTAATGCAAAAGAAGCTTTTGATGAAAAGATTTATGAAGATTTTCAAAAACATCTTTTTTTTGAATCAGCTGATCTGAAAAAGGGAGAACATTATACAAACCTCTGTAAAAAGATAACTGAAATTACAAGCGATGATGAGTCGTATAATGTATTATATTATTTAGCAGTCCCTCCAACTCTATTTTCTCCAATTGTCGAAAATCTATCAGATAAAAATTTATGTCGCAGAAGAAAGGGCTCTAAAATAATTGTTGAAAAACCCTTCGGACATGATAAAAAAACAGCACATGCATTGAACTTAAAACTACAAGATGCTTTTGATGAAAATCAAATCTATAGAATCGATCACTACCTAGGTAAAGAGACTGTTCAAAATGTATTTTTCTTTAGATTTGGCAATGCTCTTTTTGAACCGCTCTGGAATAGAAATTATATAGATCATGTTCAAATAACTGTTGCTGAAGATATGGGAATAGAAAATAGAGCTGCCTTTTATGAAAATGCAACTGTAGTTAGAGATTTTGTGCAAAATCATATTTTGCAGTTAATAGCACTCATTGCGATGGAGCCACCTGCAAATTTTGATCAAGAATCTATAAGAAATGAGAGAATGAAAATTTTTAAATCTATTCAAAGTTTTAATGAAAAGAAAATAGATGATCTGATTGTTATGGGACAATACGATAGTGGCACAGTTAATGGTAAAAAGGTCATTAGCTATTTAGATGAGAAAAATGTTGCTAAAGATTCCAAAGTACCAACCTATATTGCTGCTAAATTTTTTATAGATAATTGGAGATGGGCAAATGTTCCTTTTTACATTAGAGTTGGTAAAAGACTGAAAAAAAGATATACCGAAATTGCAATTCAATTTAAATTTCCACCTCTCAAACTTCTTGGGCATAAATGTAAAGATTTAGATGCTAATACTATTGTATTTTGTATCTATCCAAAACAAAAAGTATCTCTCACTTTTAATGTAAAATTTCCAGGGATGGAAAATATTCCATATCCAGTTGATATGGTTTTTGATTACAAAGATGTTTTTCAAATAGATTCTCCTTTAGCTTATGAAAGAGTTTTAATAGATGCTATGAAATCAGATCTAAGCTTATTTGCTAGACAAGATGGAATAGAGGCTATGTGGGATATCGTAGATCCTATCATCAAGGCTTTAGAGAAAAGTAAAAAGCTATATAAATATGAAGCTGGAACATATGGACCTGTCGAGGCAGATGATCTTATGAAAAAAGATAAAAGGAAGTGGAGGCTATTTTAGTGCGCCAAATAAAAATGTTCGATTCTCAAGATGATATCAATCTATTTCTAATCGATCTTTTAAAAAAAATATCTAAAAACTCTATCGAAAAAAAAGGTATTTTTACCCTAGCCTTATCTGGTGGCAGCACTCCTCTTTTTTTTTATGATGAGCTATCAAAAAATAAAGATATTAATTGGGATAAAACTCATCTGTTTTTTGTTGATGAAAGAATGGTCTCAGATTTAGATGAAAAAAGTAATATCTATCAAATAAATAAACATCTCATAAAACCTCTAAATCTAAAAAAAGAAAACATTCACTATATCAACAAAGACATTGATCCTGAAGATGCAGCAAAAGAATACGAGCTAGATATAAAAAGTGTCTATCACGAGGAAATTCCATCTTTGGATTTAATCCTATTAGGCATTGGAAAAGATGGCCATACAGCCTCTTTATTTCCCAATCAAGATATTTTATGTGAACAAGAAAAATTAGTGGTTTTAAACTCCAAAGAAGATGAGGATTTTGAAAGGATAAGCTTTACCTACCCAATAATTAACAATGCTAAAAATGTAGTGTTTTTAGCTCTAGGAGAGTCTAAGGCTAGTATCATTAAAAGAATCTTAATAGATAAAGATAGATCCTTGCCTGCTTTTCATGTAAAAGCTAAAGAAAATCTTTATTTTATCTTAGATAAAAAAGCTTCTAAATTTATAGATTTATGATAGTCAATCAATTAACCATGTCTCGAAAGTAATGGGTAATCAAATATAGAAGGCCTTAAAGCATGATCAATTAGTAAAGCTAAAACATCGCCATTTCTATGATTGTAAGAGTGTTTTTCCGATTGTTTTCTATTTCCTATATTTGAAAAACCATTAGCATCTTTAGCAACTTTTACTAGGGGTGTATATAGGGGTATATAGTATATTGGATAAAACATATTTTATAAAATAAATTTTTTTGTGTAATTATGGTGATTTGTAATTAAGTTACAAGGAAAAATTTACCAAAATAGCAGAAATAATATCTTTGTAGATTTAAAAATCCCACCCCTCAATAGCAGAGGATTGATTATAAGAGGTAACGGTAGACTCAAAAAAGTTGGCTTTGACATCACCTTTACCTTCTGTATCGGCTATTTTTTCTAAATGCTCATATGGATTTTCGCTATACCCTGGATATAAGTGATTTAAGTTAATTCTTTGAAGAAGTGAGTTGGCTAAATATTTAGTATATTTATCAGTTGCTTCATTGGAGATACCTAAAATATTGTTGCCGATTATATGATTCGTCCATTCAATTTCTTGTTCAACTGCTTTATGAAACATCTCATAAATCAAAGGTGTATCTGAATCTTCCATAACTTCTGGAATGATTCTTTTAAAGATAACAACATGTAAAAGCTCGTCTCTATTGATATATCTTATGATATCAGTAGTTCCTGGCATTTTATGACGAGAGGCTAAATTATAAAAGAAATTAAAACCATTATAAAAATAGAGACCTTCTAATAAGTAATTCGCGATTAAAACTTTTTTAAAATGATCTTTTGAAGGGGAATCTAAAAAGGTTTGAAAAACATCAGCTACATATTTATTTCTTTCGAATAAGACTTTGTCATCTCGCCAAAAATCATAAATATAGTTTCTAGTCTCTTTTGGCAAAATTGTCTCGATTATATATTGATAAGATTGAGAGTGGATCGCTTCTTGATAGGTTTGAATTGCTAATATTAAATTAATCTCAGGAGATGTTATGTAATCAGAGATGTGAGGAATGTTGTTTGTTTGAACGCTATCTAAAAAAATTAAAAAACTTAAGATACCATCGAAAGCTTTTTTTTCATCATCTGTAAGATTTTTATAATCATTTATATCAGAGGTTAAATCTACTTTTTCAGGGATCCAAAAATTTTCCATCATTACTCTATAGAGTTTATTAGCCCAAGAGTATTTTACGTTGTTTAAATTGAAAATATTCGTCGTATTTCCGCCAATTATTTTTCTCTCGTTTATTGAATCTTTTCCTTCTGGATTAAATAGTTTTTTTGCTTTCATAATAATCTCCTAGTTTGCACATGATACACATTCGTTTTTATCTATAGATGAACCATCTTTTTGAATCGTTCTCACATAATAGATTGTTTTGATATTTTTTTCCCAGGCATCAATTAGACATTCATAAATATATTTAGCGGTGATATTACTCATGTTTAAATTAAATATCAGCTCATATGAAATTCCAGTGTCTGTCCATTTTTGAATTTCTGATATAACAGAATTTACAGCTTTGATATCCATGTTTTTGTACTCTTTATAATACCAAAATTTCTCTTTAACAAATGGTGGGCAAATTGGAACTGCGCCTTTTGCATTTTTATCAAAATAAAATTTAGAAAAAATTGGCAGTACACTTGGTGTACAACCTTGTAGTAGAGCAGATGATGTATTTGGAGCTATAGCGAGCAGCTGAGAGTTTCTAATGCCATGTTTTTCTAGTTTTTTTGCAAGTCCTCTCCATTTTTCTTTGCTAGAGGATTTTTTTATAAGTCCATCCCTATATAATATTGTTGAA
>JAAKFX010000050.1 GCA_011064865.1 Candidatus Anoxychlamydiales bacterium | reverse complement strand
GCTAAAAATGAAACAAAGCACACTTCATCAAGATCTAGCAAAATATCAAAATCAGTTATATCAAATATTAAATCAAGCTAACTACTTTTTTATTCAAAAAATGTCTAGCAACATCTCAAAAGCCTCTGAAGCAATTGCTGAGAATAAAAAGCTAGATTTAGTCTTAAATAAAGAAGCTTGTTTTTATAACAATCCAAAAATTGATATCACAGAGCTTGTAATCAATCAAATGGACAAAAATTTTGATAAAGAGACAGCAAAAAATGAAACTGAAAACAAAGATAATTCAACTGCTTCAGCAGAAGAAAATCAAACCCCTAAGGTTGGTTTAAATGACATGCCTAAAAGAGCTAGCTGAGTTAACAAATAGCGAGCTTTATGGCAATGCAGATATTGAAATTGTCGGAGTAAATACATTAGATAAAGCCTCTAAAAATGAGGCTTCTTTTTTAGCAAACCCTCGTTATATTGATGCAATGTTAAAATCAGATGCGGGGGTCATTTGCGTTGATAAAAACACAAAGATCACAGACGAAAAAAATTATTTAATATCAGAAGATCCCTCAAAAGCTATTCAACAAATTGCTGAATTTCTCTCAAACTCTCAAAAAAAATCAGGATTTTCTGCTATCCATAAAAGCGCATGTATACATAAAACAGCAAAAATCGGCAAAAATGTAGTAATCTTACCAAACTCTGTCATCGATGAAAACGTAACAATTGATGATAATACTTTTATTGGAGCGGGAGTTTATATCGGAGCAAACTCTTCTATTGGAAAAGATTGCACGATTCATTCAAATGTAGTGATAAGAGAGAGTTGCATTATAAAAAACAGAGTAATAGCGCAAAGCGGAGTTGTTATTGGCTCTTGTGGATTTGGCTATATTTTTGAAAAAGGTAAATATAAAAAGCTAGCTCAATTAGGCATTGTTATAATAGAGGATGATGTAGAGATTGGAGCGAACTCATGTATAGATAGGGCTAGATTCAAAGCTACTATCATCAAAAAAGGCACTAAAATCGATAATTTAGTGCAGATAGCTCACAATGTCGAAGTAGGAGAAAACACAGCTATAGCTGCTCAAACAGGAATAGCAGGCTCCTCTAAAATCGGCAATTTTGTTATCATGGGGGGTCAAGTTGGGGTAACAGGACATGTTGAGATTGAAGATGGCGCTATGTTTGCAACAAGATCAGGAATTTCTAAAAACCTAAAAAAAGGCAAATATAGAGGCTCTCCGGCTATTGATCTAAACGATTATAATAGACAATATATCACATATAAAAACCTATCTAAAACCCTAAAAAAGCTAGAAGAGAAGATAACTCTCTTAGAAGACAAAACAAAAAATCTTTAAAAGAATTCAAAATTTACTTGAATTACCTAAAAATTGTTGATAAGTAGTAATTAAGAGGATATTTTTATATGCTTCAGATTTACTATAAATCAATTCGCGATGATGCTTTTAGTGAAATTCAAGACTTTAGAGTTGGCTCTTGGGTCAATGTCTCAGATGCATCTGTTGAAGATCTTTCTAAAATCTGCGAGATTGCCTCGATAGACATAGCAGATATAATGGATGCATTAGACAAATATGAAATTCCAAGAATAGAGCATATTGACGATAATATCATTATTTATGCTAGAAACTCTTCTGATCTTGAAAAAGGGATGCATACAGCAACAGTTGTTATTTTACTTACCAAAAATTTTATAATTACGATCTCCCCTCAAAAAAGCAAAATTATTGAAAATTTATTATCTAGCAGAACAAAACTGGCAACTACACAAAAATCAAAACTTTTGCTTTATATTCTGTTAAAAATCACTCAAGATTTTACAACAAAGATAAAGGGCGTTAGAAATGCTGTTATAGAACAAGAGCAGCAGATGCAAGCTATCTCAAACAAAGCTATCGTAGTTTTAACAAAAAACGAAGAGATTTTAAATCAATATCAATCTAGTTTAGTTCCTCTTAGAAATGTATTAGAAGCTATATTTTCTGGAAGATACATCTCACTGTATGAAAAAGATTATGATATTCTGCAAGATTTAATGATTGCAGTGAAACAATCTGAAGATCTTTGCTCTATTAGTGTAAAAAGCATAAGATCGCTTAGAGATTCATATCAGATTTTATTTACAAATGATGTAAATAAAACCATAAAACTTTTAACTGCGATCACCATAATTTTCACAATTCCGACAATAATAGCATCTATTTACGGAATGAACGTATCTCTGCCTTTTGCAAAAAATCCCCATGCCTTTTTAATTCTTATGAATATAACAATTTTGATAACACTTATCTGCGTTTATATATTTGCTAGAAAAAAATGGTTATAATTACTGCTCTATTTTTCTATTGTCATCCTTGTTTCTCTAACCTGCTCCTCTTCAGTAAAGTTAAAATCAAAAGATTTAACAGCAATACCATCGAAACATACAATTCTATTATTTGAAACCAAAATTTCTCTAGGATAACCATAAAAGTAATCATCAGGTATAGTTTGCACTTCATCAAATGATAGTCTATCTAAAATTTTGATATAACCTTTAGCATCACTGTCATTTTTAAATCCTAATATTAAAAAGTTTTTATAGAAAACTGCACAAGTCATTTGATTTATAAAAGAAAGGTATCTTGTTTTTTGAGTAATAAAATCAAAGATACTACATCCAAATTTTTTGTCCTGAACAATAGCCCAGTTTTGCTTCTCATCAAAAAATGTAAACTCAAGATCCTTTAAATCTTTTAGAAAAACTTTGCTATTTCGATATTTATCTAAATATGCATACGGAATTTTATCTATTTGCATTTTAGAATTTAAATCAAAAATTCTAAATGTAAGTACATCATCAATTTTTGCTCCTACAATTAAAAAATCACCGTAAACAACAATATCAGTATCAGATGCTTTAAAATCTATCTCATTCTTTAGAGTAACTAAAATAGATAATATTCTCTGATTTTCAACTGTTTTTTCCTGAAAAGCAGCTCTAGCTTCACTAGCGTGTAGAGAAGAGAGTTCAACATCAGTGCCTTGTGTAGCAGATAGACTGACACCAAAGCTTTCTTCATACAAAAATGAAAGATCAGTAGCTGCACGTTTTCCAATTAGATTAGATCGTAGAGATTGAACTAATCTAGATGGCCCAGATTGTTTCGCAGATTTATCATCTAAAGTTGAGGCTTCATCATCTGATTGTTTTGGTGCAAAAAATACTTTCTCAGAACAATTTCTTATAAATACTTGTCCATTTGCCACTCTATAATATGAATTAGGAGATATTGGATTTTCAGCTTTTTTGGTGGCTTTAGTTGTACTAGATAGATCAACATCTCTATTTTTAGATTTGATAACATCTAGAGTTCTATTGTTTATTGTAACGGTAAAAATATCTGAGTCATTTACAATAAAACAATTTTTACCAATAAACTTAATGCTTTCAACCTTATTAGTATAATCTAGTTCATTAGAAATATGTGTACGTCTGTCTAAAGATAAAACATCTAAAGGTATAACAACTAGAGTTTTTACTCTTGTATAATCTGGCTTTTCTTTTAGTTTCAAAGGACATATATAGTCAGACAAATGCTTTGTTTTATCATTATCATATCCAACAACACAAAAATGTCTGTTTAGAACAAAACAAGTGATAGGCGGATAATTCTGTTTACAATAGTGCCTTGAAGAAGAAAGAATATCGAATAAATAATAATTTTCTTTTCCGAAAACTGATGATGCAGCGCTCATAACAACCTCCAAATTTAAGCAAAAAACTCTACCATATTAAAGATATATTTCAATATTTTTTTTTATTTTTTTTCACCATTTTAAGACGGGGAATTTCATTTGAACTTCTAATCTGATTTTTTCATAATAACTGATATAAATCTCAAAGAAGAAGAAATATGACTTATTCTAAACATTGCCCTGGTTGCAATGCTGTATTTGAAGAAGATGAAAATGATCCTATACATCCTTATATTGGAGCTAGTAAAGGCTGTTGGAAGTTCTTCACAGAGGTTTTAGCATGGGAAGGTGAAAATTTTGGATATCCTAAAATTCATCGCCTACTAGTTGATAGCTACTGCGCACAACATCCTGGAGTGAAATCTAGAAAATCTATTCAATCCGTAGCTATACACTTAATAGCATTATATATGGCAGTTGAAAAACAAATTGATTTAAAAGTAATTACAAAATCGATGGATAGAGCTCTTTCAAAAGGAGCTATATTTGAGTGGTTAGAACCACCAGAAGATATGGGCAACATTACAATCTTGGATATAAAAAAAGCCAAATCTTTAAAAGAGTATGAAGACATTTTATATAAGTGGGCTAGATCTATATTGAAAGCTTATTCAAAGCATCATGATATTATAAAAACATGGTATGAGAAGTTTTTTTACTAAATGTCATCTCTCTCATATTTTCAAGAAAAAAAATGGCTTTAAATCTTAAAAATCTATGATTAGATTAGTCACGTTGATTTAATAACTGTACACCTGAGCATGCAAGACATGGGATAGCTAAAGCTATTGCTACAAACCATCCTACCTGCGCTTTGTCCATAGATTCTACATCATGATTTTTGAACATGTAATGAAGATAAATCCCCTCTGTAATTAGGGCTCCAACACAACAAATAACTTGAGTACAAAATTTCATTGCATGATAGCGAGTATAATCTCGATTTTCATTTTGAGGATTTGCTTCAAGATCCATAAATCCATAAATTGGCAATGGCATATTGTCACTCCTTTTGAAATAAAAAAAATATAAACAGAATATTATCAAAAAGCTAGATATTTTTTATCCAAACTTTTGATAGCAGCTAGATAAAATAAAAAAAATTAAAAAAAGCAAAAGTTTCTTAAGCATTTTTATTGTTTTTGCTAATATTGAGTTTTTATAATAACATTTTCTAAATTTAAGGATATATATGGCAAAAAGAGCAATTTTTTATGATACAGAAACAACGGGGCTGAGTGCTCAAAAGGATCGAATAATTGAAATAGCAGCATTTGATCCTGTTCAAAATAGAACATTTAATGAACTTGTCAATCCTAAAAGAGCAATACCTCAAGAATCCACAAACATCTGTCATATTACAGATGATATGGTAAAAGATGCTGACACTTTTGATATAGTTGGAAAAAAGTTTATTGAATTTTGTTCAGGAGATACTATTTTGGTAGCACATAACAACGATAGTTTTGATAGACCTTTTTTAGAAGCTGAATTTACAAAAGAGAGTCTTGAGATTCCTAAATGGGAGTATATAGATTCTTTAAAATGGGCAAGAAAATATAGACCTGATCTACCTAGACATGCACTTCAATATTTAAGAGAGATTTATAATATTAAAGAGAACCAAGCTCATAGAGCTTTAAATGATGTTGTAATTTTACATCAGATTTTTGAAAAGCTAGTAGATGATCTTTCTATTGAAATGGTTTATAAACTTGTATATCAGACTAAGAGTGATACTGTTGAGCATATGCCTTTTGGGAAACATCAAGGCAAAAAATTAAGCGAGGTACCTAAATCTTATATAAGATGGTTAGATGAGAGCAATGCTTTTGATAAACCTCAAAACAGAGCTTTGAAACAGGCTTTAGAAAAATTAAATCTTTTATCAAAAGGATAAAATATGAATATAACAATTATTGGATGTGGTTATATTGGACTTGCTTTAGCTGAAAAACTACATAAAAAAAATCATTTCCTCACCTGTACAACAAAAAAACCTAAATCTATAGAAAAATTATCTAAAATCACACAAAAATCACTTATTATGAAAGGAAGTGATAAGAATGAAATGTCTATAATCATCGATGAAAATGATGTAATCATTATAACAGTAGATGCAAAAAATAGCGATGAGTTTGAAAATACATTTCTTGAAACAGCTCGTACCATAAAAGAGTGTGCAGTAGAGACGGCTAATCCCAAAAGAATCATTTACACATCAAAATCATATATCTATGGAAATCACGATGGAATGTGGGTTGATGAATCAACGCCACTTAGAGCAAAAGATGAGGAATCTAAAATACTCATTGATGCAGAAAAAACTTTGTTTTCTTTAATTGATTTAGGATGGAGCATAACAATATTAAGACTGTCTCAAATCTATGGCCCTAATCGCGAAATTATAGATCGATTTAAAACTAATTACAAAGATGTTATAGCTGGACATAGCGATTACTACACTAACATGGTACATAGAGATGATGTAGTAGGTATTATTGATTATGTAATCGAGCATGATATCAAAGGGATATATAATGCCGCTGATGATGATCATATGACTAGACTAGAGCTCGCAAAAAAGATTTGCTCTAAACTTAATTTAGCTATACCTAAGTATGATCCGAATATTGCTGATTTTCCAGACAACAATAAAAGAGTTTCAAATTACAGAATTAAAGAAAAAGGATATCAATTTAAGTATCCTAATAGAGTTATTTAAATCTAAAGCTCCCAAAGATCATTTTGAAGATTTACAGCATCATGGATGAGTTTTTTAAAAATAGTTTCTTCAGGATTTGATAGATATTCATCTATATCTGAGTTTAATTTTTCCATATCAGATAAAACTTTATTTCCGATGATTTTAGCTATTGAGAGCATTTTTATTTGATTGGCTCTAATACCAGGTTTTTTATAATCATCTTTAGTTAAATCAAAATCTTTTAATAAATTTATAATGGTATTTAAGCAATCTGATAAATCTTTAAAAATATCTTCCATACATTTTAAATAGATATTTTGTCTAAATGTTTAGATTTATGATATTGATCCCACATATACTTAAATTCAGGACAAGTTTTGAGTAGCTGCTCTTTAGGACCTTCTGCTATTTTAATACCTTTTTCGATGTAGATAATTCTATCAGCATGTTCAATAGTAGATAGCCTATGAGCAATAATTATTTGAGTAGCTTTATTTTGCAGATCTTTTATAGCCTCTTTTATTTTATTTTCACTAATTGCATCTAAAGAAGATGTAGCTTCGTCCATCACTAAAATAGGAGCTTTTTTCACTAAAGCTCTAGCAATTGCTAGCCTTTGTTGTTGCCCACCAGATAAATTTTTTCCTCTTTCTGCTAAAATAGTATCATAACTGTTTTCTAAATCAACAATGAACTCATGAGCATGAGCTTTGATAGCAGCGGCTTTAACCTCTTCAAAAGTAAAATCTCTACCAAAAGAGATATTTTCAATAATGCTATCATAAAATAAAAAGGGCTTTTGAGGTACAAAAGCGATATTTTCTCTCAGTGATTTTTGAGTATATTCTTTAAGAGGATAACCATCTATTTTTATCTCCCCTTTTTGAACATCATAAAGACGAGGAAGAAGTTGTACAATTGTAGATTTACCAGCACCGGTAGGCCCTACTATTGCAACAGTTTCACCTTTTTTCACGCTAAATGAGACATCTTTTAAAACCCACTCTTTGTCATATCTAAAACTGACATTTTTAAACTCTATTACTTCTTTGAACTCTAGGAAATCCATCGCTCCATCTTCATCTAAGATATTTGGTTTTAGAGATAAAACCTCAAACATTCTCTCTGCAGCAACAACACCTCTTTGAATATTTGAATTTTCTTCAGCAAATTTTTTAACAGGTTCATAAAAAAGATGTAAAAGAGCTACAAAAACTATTAAAACAGGGATATTCATATTTAAAACATAAAGACCCAAAAACACAACAGCCGCCATACAAGATGTGGTAATAAAATGTAAAATTGGCCTTGTTAATAGAGAATACTTTGCATTTTTACTCTCTAAAAAAGCCATTTTTGTATTGTGTTCTTTGTATTTTTTTAAAGAAAAACGCTCCATTGCAAAAATCTTAATCGTTTGAATACCTCCTAAAAAATCTAATAAAACAGAGGTAAAACTTTCTTGATTTTTTTGAATTTGCCGAGAAACTGTTTTTATTCTTTTTGTTAAAAACACAACAGGCAATACAATCATCGGCATGCCGATGAAAATAATTAAAGATAATTTCCAAGATAAATAAAAACAGCCTATTAAAGTTGAAAAAACTCTAAATGGAGTTTGGAAATAATTTGTAATCATCGAATTTATAGAAGATGCAATTTGGCCTGCATCGCCTACAGCTCTTGTCGATAATGAGCCCATATTATGTTGCTGATAAAAACTAAGAGGAAGCGCTTGTAAATGCTCAAAAAATTGTTGGCGTAAATCTCTTGTAATCCTAATCGATAAAACTTGCGTTGAATATCTTGAAACAAATAAAAATAGAGCTTTAAATAGAGCAACGAATACTAAAATTGATATCATTCCAGAAAAATTAGTCTCAATGTTTAGTTTGTTTGCTACAATTCTAAACATACGATTTAAAGGATTGGAATTTTTTCTACCTGCAATGTAAATCGCGGCATCTTTTTTTGAGATAACTCCATTTTCATCAGTATCAATAGTTGACCACTTATTTTGAACATCACCTAGAGTTACATAGTCATTAGAATGTAGTTTTCCTTTTCTATCTTTTCCAAAAAGAGTGAAAAAATCTGCACCTGTATTTGCAATGAACCCCATGGAAAACATTTCCATTTGATCTGCAACAGTTAAAAAAAGCAGAGTAACCATAGTAATAATTGCTAAAGATAAATGCTTAGAATTTTTTAATGCAGCTTTAAAAAGCAATCTCATAAATTATTATTTACTTTTGATAAATTCGCCCATGTTGCGAAACTTTTCGTAACGCTTATCTATTAGGCTATCACCTTTGGTATTTTTCAAGCTATCAAAAGAAGATAAAATAAATGTTTTCACATTTTTATAGACAATCTCAGGATCTAAATGAGCTCCACCTTGAGGTTCTTTTATAATTTTATCAATGATATTTAATTTAATAAGATCTTCAGCGTGTATTTTTAAAGATTTGGCAGCTTGAGATTTTTTCGTAGGATCTTTATATAAAATAGATGCACATCCTTCTGGAGAAATTACAGAATAATAAGCATGCTCTAGCATGCCGATAACATCACCAACTCCAATTCCTAAAGCTCCCCCTGAGCACCCTTCTCCTATTAAAACTACAATGATTTGAGTTCTAAGCTGCGCCATCTCAAATAGATTTTTAGCGATCGCCCAACCTTGACCTCTCTCCTCAGCGCTAAGGCCTGGGAATGCACCTGGAGTATCTATCAGAGTAACAACTGGAATATTAAATTTTTCAGCTAATTTCATAGCTCTTAGAGCTTTTCTATACCCTTCAGGATGAGTCATACCAAAGTTTCTTGTAATCCTAGAATCTGTATCCTTTCCTTTTTCTTGGCCTATTATAACGAACTTTTTACCATCGATTTTTGCTAAAGCAGTTATAATTGATGCATCATCCATATAAGTTCTATCACCAAAAATTTCTTCATATTCATCTGAGATATTTTGTATATAATCTAATGAATGAGGTCTATCAGAATGACGACAAATTAAAACTCTATCCCAAGCTGTTAATTTAGAATAGACCTTTTTTTTAAGCTTTTTGAGTTTATCTTCAATTTTTTTAATCTCATCTTTAGTCCAAAGAGCATTATTTTTGTTTTGCTCTTTAACTTGCTTTATCGTCTCTTCGTACTCATAAATCTGTTTTTCATGAGGTAGTATTTCCATACTATTACCTTTTATTATTTAATTATTTTTTCAACGCCGGGAAGTTTTGCCTCTTTAAAATCCTTTACAAGCTCTATCTCTGTCGGTCTAGAAATAATAATAGAAAACATCTCTTCCATATCTTCAGAAAACAGTCTAATACATCCATCGCTATCATATTTTCCAACTTTAGATCTATCTTCTACAAGCTCTCCATTAGATTCAACCCAAGGAGCTCCATGAAGACCTAACCCTTTAGCTGAATCTGAGCAATTATTTAATTCCTCATTAAAAGGAATCCATCTAGTTCCAAAGACTTTTATCAGCTCAATTTTATTATCTTGAAAATACCCTAAAACATTAGGTTTATAAATAGCTACTTTGCTACCAAGTGAGTATTTTCCAACAGGAGTTAATCCTCCAGATTCTCTTTTAGACTCTTTTCTTCCAAGACCTACTTTATATGTTTTTAATAAAACTCTTTCATTTGTATCTACATCTAAATAATAAAACCAAAGTTTAGATCTATTTATATCAATAACCAAATGAAACTTTATATTTTTATCATCTCTTAAAACATTAAATCTATCGCCTGGATTAATCTTTTGCGTAAAATAATCATGTTTTTTATTTAAGCTTCTCGCAATAAAATGTCTTGTCGTTGAAAAATGCGATGCATAATCTGCAACCCAAGCATGTCTACCTTGTAGCCATGGTACTCTAGAGCTATATGTTACAGTCTCAACGATCGGAAGTCTCGATGAATCTGTTACAAATAATCTATCTATTATATTAGCATCAGGTAGATTGTCATCTTCTTTTATGGCTACTTTTTCATCTGTTTTTTTGATCTCTTTTACTACCTTTTTAGCTATCTTTTTTTCTACAGGTTTCTTTTTAATTTCTACTTTAGGCCCTTTTGGAACCTCAATCGTAATCTCTTGAACCTTGCTCTTATTAGTATCTAAAACAACTTCTTGTTTATTTTGGTTTTTCTTGAAAAAACCTAAAACCCCAATTACACCAAATAGTGCTACAGCGCCAATCATGACAATTTTAGACGTAGACAAAGCATACTCCTAATTTTTTAATTATTACTTCTATAATACATCAAAATGCATTTATTTTAAATGATTTTACCTCCATTTAAAATTATGATTTTATAATATGAGCCAATAGATCTGATTTGAGAGAATTAAAATATTTAGTATGTATAAAAAATATTTATTTTTTTGTTCAAAAAACAATTTATATAACAAGTTTTAGACATAAAAAAAACAACCCAGATTCCTGGGTTGTTTCTATAACTTTTTTAATCTTATTTTGAAAAAACTACATCATTGGAGAAGAAGCTGGAGATATCTGCTCTTCGATCTGTTTTTTCATTTTTTTACCTGGAGTAAATTTAACAGCTTTTCTAGCAGGAATTTTAATTGG
>JAAKFX010000005.1 GCA_011064865.1 Candidatus Anoxychlamydiales bacterium | reverse complement strand
TAGCTCAAGGATCTATAGCTAGAGCTATAGAGCTTGCTGAACATCCAGATTATCTGAAAAAAAGAGATCTTTTTATTGATATTTTAGCAAAAGAAAATATAGCTAATTATTTTGATCTATCAGAGGCTATTGCTAAGTTAGAAGATATCTATGTTCAAAGCTTTTCTCATGATAGTAGTGTTAAATATCACAAAGAAATAGAACTTTTGTTAGATAAGCTTATCTATTGGTTTAGAGATCTGCATCTTTTAAAAATAAAAGCTGATGAAAAGTTTATTTTTTTCGCAGATAAAATAGATTTATTAAAAAAACAAAATTTAGAAAATCTTATCTCTTTAGATAAGATAAATATGTTTGTAGATGAGATGAAATTAGCACTTCAAAGAAATATCAAACTAAAACATGCTTTAGAGAACTTTTTTATAAAGATAAATTTTGTGTGAGAAACTTTTCTAAATAAGGCTCGGAATATTTTAAAATTAAAGCTGTCGCAAACGTAGCTACGATCATAGCTGAATAACAAAGATATGATGAAAATGATTTTTTTGAAGATGAATTAGTTTTTTCTGATTTCTTTTCAAAGGCAAATGATGTTTCAGAAATACCAGGAGGTAAACCTACTCTCCTTACATCAATACGTACTTCTGGAGGGGGAGGTAGAGAAGATAATAGTGGAGAAAATGCTATAGGAGCAAAAGGGCTTTGAGTTTGTGCAAATCTCGGTGAATAAAGTAAAACTGTATATAGATCATCAGCGTGACTTCTAGAGTGCATTTTTAGATTCAATAACTCTTTTATCATTGATTTTTTTTCTGCTGATAGTGGAAAAGTATCTATATCAATTCGAAATGTTTCAATTAGAGATTCTATAGTAGATTTTTTGTTATTTATAAGAGCAAAATTTAGCGCTAAAATTAAAAAATCATCTAGTTGTTGTTCTTGAGAAAAATTAAGTAGTTTTAATAGGATTTCAGTGTAACCAAAATACGCTGCTGTTTTTAAAAAAAGTTTAAATGTGTTTAGATGAATCTTATAATTTTTTTGTTCTATTTCTAGAATAAAAGAATCTAAAAATCTTTCATCAATATTTAAAATTGGCTCTTGTCTAATATATAAGTAAGAAAAATCTCTGTTTTCAATATCAATATGAACTTGCTGCTTGATATTTACAAAGTTTGCAACTATTGAAGGAGGGGACTGAAAATTTGTGAAAATAGATGGATTTACTGGCCCAAAAATTCTACTAGCCATAGAAATCTCTTATGTTTATTCGAGAAAACAGTATTGTGATAATTTTTATAAAAATTCAATAACTTTTTTGAATTTTTTCTCTTTAAAAATATAAAAATAAAATGAAAAAAAAATTGCTTTCATTTGTCTTTTTTATAGATAAATGAAAGCAAACTAAGAATTAGATATGATTAAAAATCAACTCTAGCTGTTACTGTCAATCCATGGAATACTAAATCCCCTGGAGTATTGAATGAATATGGTGGAGCTGATAGAGATATTTGCTCATGAAATCTCAACATATTTTGATGAAAATATACTTGAGTTTCATATCCAACAAATCCATCAAAGTGCCAGTTATTATTAGCAAAATAACTTTCCCATCCAAAACCTACAAGCATCTCCAAGCTTGGAGAGAGTGTAGATGTTGAATAGTCTGTAGCTCGAAGCCATTGAGTAGGATCATTTACAGCTAGTTCTCTGTAAGTCATTTTATTAAACTTTTGATAAAATATGCTAGCTGCTACATTTCCAAAAGCTCTAAAGCCTTCACAGAAATTCCAATTAGTATAAATACCCGCTCTAGGGCCTATTAACCAGGAATCTGTACTATACTCTGCACTATATCCAACTGTAGCTGTTGAAGAATCGATTTTCAATTTTTGATCGATCCAACCGCCTTTTAGACCATAGTGAGTAGTAAAAGTTAGTTTTTTTCCATTGTAATAAGGACGAGAACATTCCAAATCAATGATATTGAAATTTAAATCCCATTTTCCTACAACTTTTTGTAAATCAGCATCGGTTGTTTGGGTAAGCCAAGTATCATGGAAAGTTTTTCCAGTTTCAACAGTGTTATTAACTGTAGATGAAGTAGAACTATTTACTCTAGTATACTGGACATAAGCTAGCCAATTATCCCAATTAAAGTTATAACCAGCCCCTACTTTAAAAGCAGGCTCCCAATCAAAACTTAAACCATGTATAGATCCAACATTTATAGATTGGTTAGCATAGAGAGTTTGTGCTAACTCCATTTGATCTTGTCTAGGTTGCCACCATAGAAAAGTTCCTGTCACAAAAAAATCCCAAGATCCACATACATCTATATTAGCCGGGTGGTTATATGCTGATGTACATGAAGGCTGAGGGATATCACATCCACAAGATTGTGTTCTTTCACAGCCAGATGTTGGCTGAGAATTATCATAAGCAAAAGCTACATTGCATGCTAAAACAGCAAACAAGATAGCCAAGAATTTATTTTTAAAATTCATAGTGTCTCCGTTAAATTATTCTTGAGTCGTTTGACATGAGAAATGTTATTATGAATCGGAATATTTTAATATATTTTTCTTAATTTTTTAGTTTTTTCATTTATGACTGGTTGCAAAATCTATCTATGAATTTCACATGTTTGTATTAATATTTTAAGATATCTCTTTTAATTTAATTCATAATTTTTTAGCATGCTTTTATTTTGTATTTCCCGGAGGAAATTATGGCAACTCATTTTCCTTCAATACAAAGATCTTCTAATTCTTCTTCATCTCAAAATCTACAATTTGTTCATGTATCAAAAAAATCTCAAATAGAAGAGATTTTTCAAGCAAGAATGCAAGATCTTTCAATGTTTCAGCAAGATAAATTACATTACCTAATTGATAAAATTGAAAAAGGCAGTAGAATGTGTGAGCTTCTTTTAGATCAAAGTAAACCTGTTGGTATACTTGTTTATAAACAAAAGACTAAAGATAACAATTTTGTTGTGAAAACTTTCTTTTTAATTGATAAAAACGATACCCAAGAAGAGTATCGATCTTCGTTATTAAATAGAATAATAGAAATTGCAAAAGAGAAAAAAGCTGAGAAGATTTGTGTTAAATTAAAACAATGTGAAAAGGAAACGAGTAGTTTTTTTGAATCTAAAAATATTAAAGCTATAAATACTGAAGTAGGTGATGTGAAGCATTATGTATTAAATTTACAAAATTTTGTTGAAAAACAAGATAGCACAAATGGTGATGGTGAAAAATCTCAGGATGGTAATAGAGGAATAAAAAGAAAAAAAAGACCAGAGCAAAAAGAGGATGATTTTACAAGATCTCAAAACAGACATGTAAGTTTTGAATATCCAGATTTCAACGTAGGATCTGAATTTGAAAGACGACTTACTCTCATGAATATAGCGGTTTTTCTACAAATAAGATGGGAAATGAAATGATTTTAGAATATTTCAATTATCTTTAAGATTCTAATCCAATTTTCCCAGCCCAATTGAGTTTAGATCGTAGAGTAGAGAAATAGTCATGTCTTTGAAGCTTTACTAATTTAAACTCTTTTTCACTTTTTTTGAGTTTAAATGTTTCATTTGTATTCATCTCAAAATGAACAAGTCCATCAGCATGTACTTCTATTGGATAGTTATGCTTAGATAAATATTTGATTTCCAAAGTATTTTCAGCTGTTAATACAATAGGTCTATTAGAAATTGTATGTGGACAGATAGGAGTTATTAAAAAAGCATGCAATTCGGGAGCTAAAATAGGGCCTCCGGCTGATAGCGAATATGCTGTAGAGCCATTTGGAGTGGAAATGATAATTCCATCTGCTGAAAAAGTATTTATGTGCATATTGTCTACGTGGATACTGATATCGATTAAAGAGTGGTTGTGAGCTCTATGAAAAACCACATCATTTGCAGCGAAAAAGGTTTCTTCTTTAAAAGTTTTTCCCTCGATCATGATTCTATTTTCGATAGTATATTTTTTTGAAATTAGATCATCTATAGATGGGAAAATATCTTTTTCTGGAATATCTGCCATAAAACCTAAATTACCAAGGTTTATTCCTAAAATAGCGGCATCTAAATCTCTATATTTATGAGCGAGTCTTAAAATTGTTCCATCTCCACCCATAGAGATTAAAAATTTAATCTTTTTTTCATTTATAGAAGAAATCGTTGGTATATTTAATATTTTTGCTTTTTCGTCTTCTGAAACAACTTTAATATTGTGTTTAGCTAAATATGTAGCTATTTGTTTTGCTATGTCAAAAGATGAATCTATCTCTTCATTAGGAAAAAGTGCAACTATCATATAAAACCTTAAATATTTTGTTTTTCTAATATGGTATCTAATATCTTTTTTGAAATTGATTCAGCATCTAATTTTAAATCCTTCATCAAATCTGTATAGCCTCCATGCTCTATAAATCTATCTGGCAAGGCAAAATTTAAAACTCTGTTTTTTAAATTATTTTGAATAATAAAATCATTAAAAATAGATCCAAAACCACATTGTATTGAATGCTCTTCTAAAGTAATTATATGTTTGTGTGTAGACACTAGTTTTCTAAATAGATCTTCATTTAAAGGTTTTATAAATATTGGATCTACAATCGTTGGATTTAATCTCTCTTTTTGTAAAATCTCTTTTATCTCAAATGCAGTTTTGTACATGTGTCCTATTGCAATGATTAAGATATCTTTGCCTTCATTTAAAATGTCATAAGAGTGTATGTTTCTTTTAATAAGAGGTTTTTCTATCTCTTGAGTCTCCATGTTAGGATATCTAATAGCAGTGGGTCTTTTCCAGTCAAATACGCTATTTAAGAGCTCTTTTAAGACATTTGCATCTCTAGGTTGGGTTATTATCATATTTGGCATAGCATTCAAAAATCCGATATCATAAATACCGTGATGAGTTGATCCATCTGGTCCCGATAACCCCGCTCTATCGATTGCGAAAATAACTGGGGTGTCTTGTAGACATATATCTTGAAAAAGATTATCCAAAGCTCTTTGTAAAAAAGTAGAATAAATACTTACAACAACTTTTAAATTCTTATTCAATGCTAGTCCACCTGCTGTTGTTAGAGCGTGACCTTCAGCGATACCCACATCCATACATCTATCAGGAAAAGTTTCACTAAATTCTGTTAAAGAAGAGCCGGCTAACATTGCAGGATTTATAATAACAATGTTTGGATCTTCTGTAGCCATTTTTAATAGATGCTTGCCAAACACTTTTGGAAAAGTAAGTTTAGATTTTTTTAAAAACTCTCCAGTTAGTTGATCAAATGGTTTAACCCCATGATAAGAGGTGGGATTTGAAATGGCTTTTGCCATTCCTTTTCCTTTTGTTGTCAAAACATGTATTATAATTGGTCTATCAAGATTTTTTACCTTTTCAAAAGTATCTATCATCTTTTTTATATTGTGCCCATCAATTGGACCAATATAGGATAGATTTAAATGTTCGAAAAATGTAGCTGGACTTACCAAATTTTTAATAGATCCAGTGATTTTTTTTCCTTGATTTGCTAAAAATTTACCAACATTTGGGATTTTCTCTAATGCATTTTGAATATCTGAATACATTTTGTTGGAGATCGGATTGCTCAAAAATCTAGATAAAATGTTTTTTATATTTCCAACATTTTTAGAAATCGACATTTTGTTATCATTTAAAATAACAATAAATTTTTTTGTCGTTTCATCGATATTATTCAATGCTTCTAACGCAAGCCCATTTGTTAAAGTTGCATCTCCAATAATTGGAATTACATATTCATCTCTATTTAAAAGATCTCTATTTTTTGAAAGCCCAAGAGCTAAAGATAGAGCTGATCCAGCGTGGCCTAGTTGAAAATGATCATGAATTGATTCTTTTGCATTTGAAAACCCACAAAGTCCTTTAAATTGCCTAATAGTATCAAAATATTTGTTTCTGCCAGTTAAAAGCTTATGCGTATAACATTGATGAGAAACATCAAATATAAATTTATCGTAAGGGGAGTTAAATACAAAATGAAGAGCTAGTGTTAGCTCTACAATCCCTAAATTTGAAGCTAGATGACCGCCATTTTTTGATAGAACTTCAATAATTCTATTTCGGATCTCATCTGCTAAAATATCAAGCTCTTCAATAGAGAGTTTTTTGATATCTTTAGGATTTGTAATTTCATTTAGCATTAATCTTCCAAAATTTTATCTTTTGAATATGTGAAATTTTCAGTTTTTGGTTTGTTATTTTCAATCTCTAATTGATTGTTTCGATCTTTCATAAGCTTTTCAATTTTTTGCTCTGCATTTACTAATTTTTCATTGCAAGTTTTGATTAAAAAATTCGCTTCTTCAAAAAGTTTTAAAGAATCGTCTAAAGATACTTTTGCATCATTCATGGTTTGTAAAATAGTATCTAGCCTTTCAAAGGCTTTTTCAAAAGATATGTCATCAGTCATTTTTTTTCTCTCTTACTTTTGCGTAAATTTTTCCATCTGATACTAAAGCTGAAAAACTTTCATTCTCAGCTATATCATTTGTAGATAGGATAATAGATGCATCTTTTTCATTAAAGAGAATACTATATCCCTTTTTTAATAGATTTTTAGGATCTATCGCTTTTAGATGTTCTACTAGTTTTGTTAATCTCTCTTTTTTTATTGCAAGGTAGTTTTTTTGAGATAAATTTAATCTATGATTCAATGTCACAAGCTCTTCTTTAAAATCTGTTAACTTGCTTTTAGGATTTAATGACTTTAATTGATTTGTAAAAAGTTTTAAATACTCTTTTTGAGATCCTAGCTTTTGTTTTATCGAGCTGTCTATCGCATTTTTTAAATCATCTAACATCTGCATCTGTTTTCCTAAAATCATATAAGGAGAGGTTAAAAGCGGTTGTTTTTTATAACTCTCTATTTTAGTTTTTAGATCGTTTATTTGAAAAAATAAAAGTTTTGAAATTTGCTGTTCAAAATTATTTAAAACATCTAAAAAATGAGACTTTTCTTTTATCACAATCTCTGCTGCTGCAGACGGTGTCGGCGCGGATACATCTGCTACAAAATCAGATATTGATATATCAGTTTCATGACCAACTGCAGATATTATCGGAATCTCAGATCTAAATATAGCATTTGCTACTATCTCTTCATTAAAAGCCCAAAGATCTTCTAAAGAACCGCCTCCTCTACCAACAATTATTACATCCGCTAAATTATATCTGTTAAAAGCATCTATCGCCTGAGCAATCTCTTCAGCGGCTCCCGTGCCTTGTACTTTAACCGGATCTAAAATCAGATGCAAATTTGAAAATCTTCTTTTCAACACATTTAAAATATCTTGAATAACTGATCCTGTAGCAGAGGTGATAATTCCAATCTTTTTAGGTAACATTGGTAGTATTTTTTTTCTCTCTTTATCAAAAAATCCTTTCGCTTTTAGTTTCTCTTTAAGTTCATGAAGCTTTATTAAAAGCTCTCCCATCCCTTTAAATGATAGTTTTCTAACAATTAATTGATAGTTGCCCCTCGGTGGATAAACAGACATCTCCGCTTCAACAATAACCTCGTCACCATCTTTCGGTAGCTTTTTTAAATCTTTTGTATTGCCTCTAAATAAAACCGCAGATATCTGAGAGTTTTTATCTTTCAAACTAAAATACATATGTCCAGACGATTGATGTTTGAAATTCGATATTTCACCTTGCAGGCATATATATCTAAAATTGTTTTCTAATAATGATTTGATAGCAATTGTCAGCTCTGAGACTGTTAAAACTTTATTTTCTAAATGGGATTGCATAGTTTTCAAAATAAAATTAATAATAGATATTAATATAACTTGAAATTTGAATCTTTTTCAATCTATAATGTCAATTTTGAGTTATTTTATATAGGATGGTTATGGAGAAAAAAAATATTGTCGCCGGCAATTGGAAAATGAATAAAACCCAAAAAGATGCTGAAGAATTTATTAAAAATTTAGCTCCTTTAATTAAATCATGTAGATCTAGCGTCTATATTGCACCATCTTTTACAGCTCTATCTCAAAGTTTAGATGCTGCAAAAGAGACCAATATTATAATCGGCGCTCAGAATATGCATGATGAAACAGATGGCGCTTTTACTGGAGAGATCTCCGGAATCATGTTAAAAACTCTCGGAGTAGAATTCGTAATACTAGGTCACTCAGAGAGAAGACATATTTTTAATGAAGATAACTCATTTATCAACAGAAAAGTTATAAGAGCCCTAAAAGATGGTCTAGAGCCTATATTATGTATAGGGGAGACTCAAAAAGAGAGATCTGAAAATAAAACTGAAGAAGTTTTAGAAGAGCAATTTTGTGCATCTCTTAAAGGAATTTCTAAAGAAGATGCTCAAAATATTATTGTCGCATACGAGCCTGTTTGGGCTATCGGAACCGGTAAAACTGCAACTAGTGAAATAGCTGAACATGTTCATCTTTTTATCAGAAAGCTTATCTTAAAACATTTTGATAAAGAGATAGCTAAAAATATGCATATTTTATATGGCGGCTCCGTAAAGCCAAATAATGTAGAAGAGCTTATGCAACAAGAAAATATCGATGGGGTCTTAGTAGGTGGCGCTTCTTTAGATTATAAAATTTTTGCTGAAATTGTAAATAAAGCTTAAAAGGTTAAAAAAATGTCATTTTTATTTTATTTGTTTTTATTTTTGTTCTTATTTTTATGTGTTTTAATAATTTTAGTTATTATGTCTCAAGAATCTAAAAGCATGGGACTCGGATCCGCTTTTGGAGGGGATGCATCCTCTTCGCTTTTTGGAACTTCAACAGCTGATGTTTTAAAAAAATTTACAGCCTATTTAATTGCTTTTTTTATGATATCTTGTATAGTTCTATCTATCTGGTCCTCTACTTTAGCAAGATCTAAAGAAACTAAAATACCGACTGTTATTGAAGAGGTTCAACAATGATTCTCCCTCTAGTATATTATGGCAATCCTAAACTTCGAAATCGATGTACAGAAGTGCAAGAGATAACAGAAGACATCAAACAATTTTGCTATGATATGATAGAGACTATGGATGCCAACAAAGGAGTAGGTCTCGCTGCTATTCAAGTTGGCAAACTTTTAAGAATTTTAGTAATAAGACCTGTTTTAGAAGATGAAGATAAAGAAGCTTATCTAGGTAAAGCTGAATTATACATAAATCCAAAACTTTCTAATCCAGCAGAACAAACTCAAATAGGTCCAGAAGGATGTTTATCTATTCCATCTTTTCATGAAGATGTAGAAAGACCAATATCTATTCATGTAGAAGCTTTAGATATTAATGGCAATAAAATATCAAAAGATCTTCAGGGTTACAAAGCTCGTGAATTAATGCATGAAAATGATCATCTAAATGGCGTGCTCTTTATAGATCGCCTTCCCGCTCAAAAAAGAAAAGAAATTGAGCCTGCGCTTAGAGAGATTAAATCAAAATATAACTAAAATTATTCGTTGTTCTTTTCAAATATTAAATATTTATTTTAAATAGCTTTTATGACACTTGTACTTAAAGCTTTTTAAATAATATTAAAAACATTGTTTATATATGAATGATTATGATATAATTAATGCATTAAAATAATAAATGCATATAAGAAAGGTATAAAATGAGTATTATCGGTTTACTTTCATTACCGAATGAAATATTAGCTCTTATAAATCATAGATCAGAACTCCCTGCTCAAGCAGCATTATCTCAAACTTGTAGAGCTCTTTTTGAATTTGTAAAAAGCAATAATGCAGCTTTAAAAGATCTAAAATATCTAAGACAAAATTATATATCTTTTGGTTCTTCTGCAATGGAAGAAGACAAATCTAATTATCAAATTCCTGCAAAACTTTATGAAGCTGTTAAAAAGCAAGATTTAGCATTAGAAGCTCAAATTAATGGTGAAGATGAAACTATTGTTAAAGAAAAAGAATCTGAGGCAAAAAAAGCTGCTTTAGAGACTGGTGTAAGTGAAGATGGTCCAGTAGTTCAGATGTTTTTGAAACGAAGATTGATGCAAACAAAGGAAAAAGCCTCAGGTGTTTGGAATAAGTTAACAAAAAAATTACAGAAACAAGTAATGCCTAGCGGGAGAGATATTTTTTCTAAAACAACATATGAAAATAATATTGAGCAAAAAAAATTACTAACTATTTGCAAGTGTATAAATCTTCATAATATTGCAATTAGTTTAAAAGATGCATATAAAACTATATTTAATAGAGATCTCAAAATTTTAGATGTAAAAAACGATCCTTCTGTTCTTAAAGATCAAGACACTTTTTTACAAAAATCAAAGGAATTATATAATCAAACAGCAGTTTATTTAATATTTAATGGAGTAACAAGATTATTTCCAGAAGCACGGGAATATTTTATGTCTATAAAAGACAAATCAGATGCAGAAATAATTTCACTATTTGAAAAGTGGGTAGAATCTAATACTACAAACATTGTAAAAAGAATAGATAGTTTGAAAAATCCAAATATTATAGATATATTAACATTCTTTGCAAGAGAGTTGCCGAATAGGGCGCTGTTCGATATTTGGAAAAATCATTTTTTCGAACCTATTTTTAATGTTATACCAAAAGAGAGTCTTTTTAAGTATTTAACTGAAGTTGATGTAAATGAAAATACCCCGATAGTTTATGCTTCACGAAAAAAATCCAATGGAAAGCAAAATAGGATGTTTCAAAATGGAAATTCTAAATTTGTCAAATATCTTTTAAAGAGTGTAGAGCCAGATAAAAGAGCTGAGTGTCTTTTAGTTAAAGTTAATGCAAGTCAAACAGTATTTCAAAAGATTTTACAAAATACAGAAGATGTAAACTTGATCAAAACTATCTTAGAAACTGTTTTTCCAAATCCAATAGAATTGAGACAATTTGTAAAAGAGAACATCAATTCATTTACCTTCGCTTCAGAAAAGCCATCAGAGTTAAAATCTTGGATTGGAAGTAAGCTTATAGAAGAAGATCTTTCAAATCTTAATTTTGGTACACTTTATTCCATTTTAGAATTTAATTTAAGATATGGAAATATAAAAAATGTAGCTAAAGCACTAAAAAGCATAGAGAATGCTGATTTAAGAAAAGAATTAATTTTTAGACTATTTAAAAATAATTCAATTGATGAAGACTCTAAAGAGTTTCTATATATTTTTGAAATTATTTACTTACTTCCAGATGATACAAGCCAAGTTGAGTTTATTAAACTTATAGATTATAAAATCCTCAAAATAAACTATAGTAGTAATAAATATGACACTGAATTTTTAGAAGTGTCTATTGAAGAATTATATGAATATTTTTGTGAAAATTTAAAAACTGAAGTTGCAGTTGGTAATTATGATCCTTTTATCAATGGGTTTATGGTAGGAATCAGATATGAAAATGTAATTGACTGTTTTGATTTAATTCCCGAAGCCCAATTGAAAGAATTAATAATTGAAAATTTTGATTTTGAAGTTACAGCGAATTGGCATGTTATAAACGCATTATTTAGCCAATTGAATAAAGATGAAAAACTAGAAGCTTTAAAAAATCACATTTTGTCAAAACCGTCTGGCAATGATGTTAACTTTTATAAGTTTTTAGATTCACATGATATATTATTTGAAGCTTTAACTTATCTAACAATTAAGTTTAATCCGCATAAGAACTGTTCTTTAATACAATTTTTAATTCATGATCGATATTTTATTACTGATAAAAAAGTAGAGTGTCTCTCTTATGTATTTGAAGCATTAACAATTAGAACACAGTCAGAAATTCTCGATTTATTAATGAATGCTGTTGAGAGCACAAAAACTACAGTAAGATATGCAGAGTTACTTCAAAGATATTCAGAAGCTATAATTAAAGAGCAGTTAAATAGGTATTTTCCAGGTATTTTCGATCGAATTACTGAATATGTAGATAAATTACTTGCTCTGCTTGATAAGGGAATAAAAGAGGCTACAGAGTATTTAGTGAAGGAAGATCAAAAACATTATCATCGATTAGTTAATGATTTTCCAAATTTTAAATCCCATTTAGATAATGTATTTCCAAATATAACTAAAGACATTGAAGATGCAATTAAGAAGGCTAAAATTGAAGCAAATGAAACAAATCACAAAGAGGATCCAAGAGCTAGAAAAAAACCAAGAGTTGAAAAAGAGCGTGGATCAAAAAGAAAACGAAAATGAATAAAAAAAGATTTAAAAAAATAGATCTCAGATCTTTTTAAGAATATCTCTTTTATCAGAAGCTCATTTTATTTTATTAAAGATACCCCGCCAGAAAACCTATCATCAGTTGTAGTGTGTTGATAAGATATTCTAACCTTCCAAGAAGATGATAGATAAGTAAAAAGATCTACTTTGTATTCATTATAGGGAGGTTCATTTTTTCTATTCCAGCCATGGTGAGAATGCAGCTCTAATACCCAAAATGGATTTAATCTAAAATATAGATGAGTTAAAACTGTATTTCTTTTATCGGCGATAGGTGAGCTTGTTAAAACGCTCTCTTCTCTAGAGACATCTAAAATAAAATTTTCATGATTGGATTTTCTATAATCAAAAGAAGATCTATATCTAAACTCTGCACTAAATGCTATATCTTGACTTATTGTCCATCCAAAGCGGAGATTAGAATAATCTAACGTTTGTTTAAAAAAGTTCCAAGCACTTCTTGCACTAAAATTAACAGAAGGGAGATTCCAATGAATATCGAGATATAGTTTAGGAAGTGTTTTAGGTATAAAATTAGAATCTAAAAAAGTATTAGCATAAAGATTGGTCTCAAAGGTTGGATAGCCTCTTATATGCTTTAATGAATATAGCTGATTTCTAAAGCCTGTTTTAATGAGATTTAGTTTGTTATAGCCATCTTCAATACTAAAAATATAGTAACTATCCACTTTTTCAGTGGGATCTGTTATGCCTTGATATTGAACATATGGCTCTACTATATGTCGGTGTCTTTGAAAATCTCTATAAAAATTTGTATTTAAATTTGCGCCATATAAAAGCATGGCTTGCTCTTTTGCAGATCTTTCAGGACTTTTATTATAGTAAATACCTGTAAAACCAACGTAAGGTGTAAAATTCAAATAGGGGCTTTTAAATGGTTTAGATAGAATATTGCTCGTCTCTAGCCTTGCAGATTCAAAATCATTTAGTGAGGGTGATAATTTATCAGAATACTCAAAATCTAGATATGAAACAGAAAAATTATTATAAAATACCATATCCAATTTTGGTATTTTATAAGGTTTAATATTTATATATTCTAAAGGTAGATTTTGTTTTATAGTGTCGAAACTATTAACTCTTGGTCTAGCGTATAATATCGACATCAAATAGTCTTGCTGATGTTTTATTGTCAGCTCTGTTTTTTTAGCAGTATTTAGCTCAAAATCATCACTTTTAAAATCAGAGGGCATTCTAATGTCACTAAATTTATCCCAGGTTATATCTATTTTAGTGCTTTGAGAGGGATTTACATTGTGATAGACACCTTGTACTCTATATCTCAGATCTTTTTTCAGATCTTTCGGAATAACATCTGTAGCTAAATAGTTTTTAGTTTGAAAAAGTGTTCTTCCATGCTCTGGTAGATATTCTGTTTCAAAAGCCCCTCCCCAGCCTTTTCTTAGTCTATATTCTAATCTCGTCCAAAGAGCAAAATCTCTATATGAATAGAGTCTATATCGCAGAGATCCTCTAGGACCCGATGATTTATCCCAAGTAACTTTATATCTAAAAATAGGAGAATTTAAAAACTTTTTAAGATTTATTTTAAAAGAGGGGAGCCAAAGAGTTGGAAATCCTAAAAATCTAAATCTTACTCTTTTTGCTTGCAAAAGATCTTTTTTTAAAACATTTACTTTTCCTGCATGGATATCCCATGTGCTATCTACATTTTCACAAGTTGTGATATAGACATTTTCAACATGGTAACTGCCATCGCTTTTAAGCTCTATTTTATCTCCTCCTAAAAACCAATAAGATGCAAAAGTTCTACCCTCATATACAATTCCAGATTTTGTTGTAAAATCATATTCAAGCTCTTCTCCTACATAGACTCTTCCTTTGTATTGAATAATCAGATCTTTTTCAGCTTCAATTTTATGGATACATCTTCCATTTTCATATCTTTTAATATATTGGATAGTTCTAGCCTGGATTCTAATATCCTCACCTTTAATAACTCCACCTTCATGGGTCGTTAAAATACCATTTTTATATGAAGGATTTCTAAGATCTACGATAAGTTCATGCGGTTTATAAGAGGAGGTGCTTTTTTTAGTTTTATCTAAAAGTTTTGTTCCTTTATTGATCAAAGTCTTTTTAAAAGATGATATAAATTTATTTTTTTCATGATCTAGCTTATTGTCGCTTGCAAAAACAGAAGATATTAAAAAAAAGACAACAAAAATTCGCATGAAAGTTCAATAAATAGTTTAGAAAAGAGTATATAAAACTAGATAAAAAAAATACATTACTGAGTTGCTCTAATCAACATTCCCGCTAGCGCATATCTATTTTTAGGATTAGTTTTTTTAATAGCTTCGACTATTATTTTCAAACTGCTCTCATCTTGCTTGGAAGATAGCGCTATAAACATATCTAATAAAAGCCTTGTTGATTCTTCTTTGGTTAAAGAATATATGTTTTGAGTTTTTTCACTTTTTTTCTCAGGATTTACATTTAATTGAATAACAATGTCTTGAGATTGGTTTTTTATCCAATTAGAAATATAGCTCTCATATGGACCTTCAATTTTTGATCTATATAGCACCAAATTTGCATAATCTCTAATAAGTGGTATTTTTGAGTTTTTAGCTATGTCTTTTAAAAAATTAATAGAATCATCTGAAGCTACGTTTTCTAAAAGTGTCATAGCTGTTGGAATCAAATCATTTTGAGGAGTATCAAATATAGCTTTAACAATTTTGAAAAAATCCTCATAATTTAGCTCTAACATCTCTCTTAAAAGAGCCTCTTTAATAGATAAGGATGGATCAGTTTTTATATCTTTAACTCTATAGACTGCAAGTGGGACCATTTTAAAGTACATCATAGTACGACCTATTGAAAAAAATGGCTCTAGGGCAGTGTCTTTGCTATCTGTTAACAATATAGTTTTTAAAGTCTCTAAACACTTAGCATCTTTTAAATGAAGCAGTGATATCGCTGCATTTACTCTTATTAGTTTGTTTTTTGATAATAATAGTTTGTGCAGAGTATTTTGAGAGTTTGGGATCTCTTTTAAAATGGATATCGCAAATAAATTATTATCTAAAGCTAGCTTTTCAATTTCTTCTTTTTTTGAGTGATCTCCTAAATGATACAAAGCTCTGAGAGCTGCTAGTTTTACATTTTCAATGCTAGATTGAGAGAGCTTTTTTATCTCTTCTAAGCTAGATGAGTCTTTTAATTTAAAAAAGCTATAACAAATAGCTTCTTTTTCTCCAATTGTTGAGTTTGGGAATTTTTTTCTAATATGCACAAGGAGATCGTCTCTATTTAAATTAGCAATACTAAGTATTGTCTCTAATCTTACATCAGAGTTTGAATCATTTAAAAATTTAAGTAGATATTTTGTCGCAGAGTCAGTTCCGAGCATAGCAAATAGATGCGGAAAAAAAGGTTTTACAAAAGCGGGAAGTTTAAACATCAATGACTCTATTTGTCCAATTGCATGAGGATGCTTTCTTTGAGCCATATGATATGCTGCTTCTAACCTTGTAGGTAAAAAATCAGATCTCATAGCTTTTGAAAGCAGAGTGTCCGTTTTATTATCATTTAAAAGTGATATGAAATGTAGCGACAATAGCTGGGTTTCTAAATCTTGAGATTTTAGCCCAATCTCTAAAATATCTAAGGATACATTGGATGCGCTAAGTCCAGCTCCAAACATAGATAGCTTTTGAATTTCACTATCTTCACTATTAGCTCCATTTTTGAGTAGGATTAAACTCATTTTTTGTAAAATTTCTAGATCTAAAGGTTCTTTTTCCCAAGCTTTTTGATACTGAATCAAAGCTTTATCAATTTCATTTGAATGCATCAAATATAAAATATGTCTCTTATCATTTTGATCTGAAAAAATTGAGATACTAAAAACAATAAAAAAAACTGAAAGTTTTATGAAGGTTTTAAAAAATCCCATAGATCTATTCCTACGTTTAAAAGCAAAGTTTTTAAAGTGTTGATCGGCATGCCCATCACGTTATAATAGCAACCTAGCATGTTTTTAATTATTACGCTACCAGCTTTTTGTATAGCATATCCCGCTGCTTTATCCGAGAAATAAAATGATTTATGATACTTTTTTATCTGATCCTCAGTTAGTGCATGAAAAAGAATTTTTGTCTCTTCAATATCTGTAAATATTTTATCTTTATGTTTGATGCATATAGCCGTATAAACCGTATGCCAAGTATTGCTCAGCTCATTTAATATTCTAAATGCATCTTTTCCATTTTTCGGTTTTGTATATATCTTGTTATTCGCATACACAATTGTATCCGCTGTAATTACAATATCATCTCTATAGTTCTTATCTAAAGCATTAGCTTTTCCCTTAGCTATCTCTATTGCATACGATTTAGGATCCGATATAAATTTAATAGATTTTTCATCAAAATTAGATCCTAAGCATTTAAACTTTAAAGAAAAATAACCGAGTATCTCTTTTCTTCTCTCTGAAATGGATGCTAAAATTATCATGTTATCTCCCAGTCCCTATTTTTAAAAATATTTAGTTTAAATAATTGAATAGTTTTTCTCTTTGAAAATAATATGTTTTTCAAATATACTGTTAAACCATTATATAAATATGTAAAATTAATATTTGGAGATTAAAAAAATGATAATTAGACCCGCTTCACCAGAAACAGGAACTACATGTGATTTTGGGCCTCTTAGGGCTTTGATAAGACTAAAACATAGTTTACAAAAACATAGTTTACAAAGTTTTGCAACAAATATTGAATCTACAACTTTAGCTGAAATTCAGCAAATCGTTCAAAATACACTTGCTTTTCATGAAATTTTTACAACATTTTCAGAAAGTCATGAATTCGCAAAATTAACAAGTGCCGCCTTAACACAGCTTCCAAATTTTCTAAAAGAGCAACTTCCTAAAATGCTTGAAACTCTTAACAGAGCAATTGAATTGGAACAGCTAAGTGTTGAAGCTGGACAATATAACCGTGATGATTTAAACTTTGAGCCGTTAATTTAGGAGATTGACTTATGCCTGAGAGCGTTTCTAGGGTTTCAAGTAGTGGTGTAACAACTGAGCCTACATCTGGAGCTTCAAAAGCATCTCCAGCAGGTTTAGCATCTACTCCTACTACCTCTGCCTCTTTGAAAAAGCCTGAACTGCATCCGGGTATTTTTAGAAGAATAGCTCAATCTATAAAAAATGTATATGAAGCTATCATCAACTCTTTTAAAAAGATATTTTTTTGGATTTTCCCAAAAAAATTATCTTCAAGAGAAATAAAATTTTTGGAACTAAAAAAACAGAGAATAGAGTTTCGAAAAGCAATCCATTTCGTTGAGCAATATTCTACTATAGCAGTTATCGATACAGCTAAAAAGCTAATGTCTGAGTTTGATGCCTTTTTAATTTTAGCTCAAAAGCAAAATGAAAAAGATAAAGCTGATGGTAAAGAAGAAATTCCAGAAAAAACCCAGATAGAAATAGTAAAAGAGAAAGCGAAAAAAGATCCTAAAGAATTAATAGCGGTATTAAAAGAGTACTATGCTAAAAAAATAGAAGGAGTAACAGCACAAATAAAAAGCGAAAAAGAAGCTTTAGCTAAAAAATCTTAAACTTTCTTTTTAATTTTTTTTACTTCTTCCGCCTTTTCAAAATCTACCCAAATAGGCGATGTCCATACAATATTTGAATCTTCTTGCACAGCTCTAACATAATAAAATATAAAAGGAGGTTTTTCTTTGTCAGATTTTATGCAGATATCTAAAAGGTTCTCAGTGTCATCATATGTAAAATTACAAATAAAATCATCTGGCGTAAATTTTGTAAGTATTTTGTTGTTTCTAATAATAACTACTTCTTTTAATTTTGTAGTGCCTATTACATATCCCGTTATATATCTATTATATACAAGGCCTGGTTTATGAGCTGAAGAGATTTCTGAGCCCATAGGTTCATTTGCCACACTAAAGTTAGCTACAATCCTAGGTCCTGTCGTAGCGTAGCATGATTTTTTTTGCAGAGCTTCCATTAAAGAGTCTCTCGAGTGATCTTTTGAAATAATTGCGCTAAGACCAGGGGAGTATTGAGTTTGATCAGTATCAAAAAACTTTGAATAGATGCCTCTATCGTCTAACCCACCAGCAACAAAGCCAAATCTGCAGTTAGCTAAAAGAGCTTTTTGAATAGATCCATTTTCATTTTCTTTTACCTTGCCAGATATTGGTCTTGGATTTCCTTGCTTCGCGCTCATCTCAGATGATCCCCAAGCATTGTATATTTCTACAACTTTTTCAAACTCTGGATTGAAATCTTTAAAATCATATACAGATTCTGATCCCATCGTAAAAGATGGTACTGATATCATCTCTTTACTTGCATATGTCTTGTAAATCTTTTTTAACGAATTAGTCTTTAAATCTTTTTTTCTTAAAATATTCTTGTTGTCTTTAGTAAAAATAAATTGTCTTAATCCTTCTTCATTCAATGTGCCTAGCCATTGAAGTCCTAAAAATGCTGTAAATCTCTCATCTTCATTTAATTCTGAAATTTGAGCTGCTATGTTTTTCCAAACACTATTAGGCGTCTCTTCTTCATTATCAAAATTCGATGTTGCATAAAATTGCATAGCTTTATCATCTCTGAAATATCTAAGACAATTTTCAATATTTTTTGTAGCATCATATTTTTCACTCTCATTATGAAAAGAGCCCCAATAGAGGTTTAAGTTATAATAATCAAAGCATTTAATCGGAGGAGAGTGAAAAACTTCATTTGTTTTTAAATTCTTCAATTGCATTTTATAAATGCCTTCTTCATTAAAATATAAATTTGGAAGAGATATAAATCCCGTTTCAGGAATAAAAAGCTTCCAGCTTAAATTTTCTCTTAAATGCTCGTGGCTCAGCTCTATTAAAGTATCTTCATCAGCGTTATTTGTTAAATTTCCATATTCATCTTCAAATCTTACAACTACATCAAAACGCTTGTTTCTTGCTACAAATGAAGGGGCAATGATTTTGATTGTTTTAAGTTTTGATCCTCTAATATCTAAATGAAACGTTTCTGTTTCAATTTTATTTTTTACATTTATTTGTAAGTTAAAAAGTTTTTTTCTTTGAGTATATAGCTGTGATTTATTTGCATTTTTATCATCTTGTATCGATCCCATACAAATTATTACGCTCTCGCCTGGTTTTACATCCGCTGGCAGATTAAACTCAAAAAAAGTTTTTTTAGTTTTTGGATCCTTAATCTCTTTTGCTTGTATAGGCTTTTGTTTTTGAATTTCCAACCAAATAGTGTTAGACTTTTTTTTAAGATCTACCTGGGGCAATTGCCAATCAATTGGTCTTTTATCACTTTGCACTTCAAAAGTGAGTTTTGAATTTTTATATAAGGTATTAGCTGGTGTATAAGAAAATCTCCAAGTACGTTTTTCTCCAGCTATAGCAAAATGTGGATCAGTTGTGCATATCGATCTGCGCATTTATTAGATCTCCTAAGTAAATTTTAAGATTTATAATATCTATATTTTTATTCTTTTGCAAGAAATGGCTATTATTTATCTTTTATTTTGGTGGGAGTAATTCTTATTTTTTCAATACATCTCTCATTTGAAATTAATACCTCAATTTCAAAATCTTCTAGATGAATCTTCCAACCTTTTGTTGGGATAGTACCAGCTATATGAAAAATATAGCCACCTATGGTCTCGTACTCCACTGAATGTGGTATTTTTATTTTTAACTCATCTTCTAAATCTATTATGCTCATTTTAGCATCTACTATTATAGATCCAGATGGAAGGCGCCAAAACTGTCTATCTTCTCCAATATCATACTCATCTTCAATCTCGCCGACAACCTCTTCTAAAATATCTTCTATAGTTATAATCCCTTCTGTTCCTCCATATTCATTAACAATTATCGCTAAATGGATTTTTTTATTTTTAAACTCTTGAAAAAGTTTAGCGATTTTTTTATTTTCAGGAGCATAAATAATCGGTTTTACAATTGTATCTACACTTTGATTAAAAATTTCACTATCCTCAAAACTTTTGGAATATATTCTCAAAAGATCTTTATACATAAGCATTCCAATAATGTTATCTAAATTTTCTGAAAATACTGGAATTCTAGAATAATTATCTTCTAAAAGCTTTATACATGCATCTTTAATTGTAGTTTTAGCATCTATAGCAAAAATATCAATCCTCGGAATCATTACCTCTCTAGCCACCTTTTCTTTGAAGGTAATAAAAGACGCAATAGTATTTTGATCGCTTGCGCTCAAAGTAGTGCTTAGCTCTGATGCTTTTATCATTTCTAAAACTTTATCTTTCATCACAAATGATCTGCTAACTTCTTTTTCTTGTTTCATCTTTTTAAAAATAAAAATAGAGAGTAGCCAAAACACAAAAGTTAACACAAGAAAAACTAGTATGTATAAAGAGGTAAACACTGATACAACTTTTAAAGTAGTTTTTGTGCCTATCCTTGTAATATACCTAATTAGAAAATCTACAAGCATAAAAAAGATAACGATAATTAAAGCGAGTAAAAATATATAACCACCGTGATGAAGCTCAAGAGTTGGAAAGACTATAGTCAAAAATAAAAAAGCAGATATTGCGTATAGAAGATAGAGCATGTGTTTAGTGACACTGACTAGTACATAAAATTTTTCCCAGCTTCCTTTTAGAAGAAAGCTTTTCCCAATAAATAATGAAGTTTTTAAAGCTTCTCTGCTTTGAAATTTACCAAGCTTTAAGATAGCAACATTAAAAGCTGTTAAAGAGATAGCTCCAATGAAAAAAAAGATGAAAAAAAGTAAAGAATTAACAAATAAAGATGTGTCTAGCATAACTATTTAGTAAATATACCTTTGTTTTTTAATAATGTTAGATAATACATTTCCTTTTCTCTCATAACTTTAACATCTTTTTCTTTAATATCATCATAGCCTATTAAATGCAAAATCGTATGAATCACATATAAAGTAATCTCGTATACAACACTAGTTTTATATATTTTAGCGTTTTGATACGCTACATCTGTACAAATAAAAGTCTCTCCTAGTATATGATAGATAGTTTGTTTATCTGTAGGTTTATCAATCGGAAGGGTTATACAATCCGTTTCACTTGGATCATTAAAAAATTGTTTATGCAGTTTTTTAATAGCTTTTTTATCAACAAAATGAACTATTACTTCATCAGTTTTAACTTTTTCTGCTTTAAGAATTTCTTTGATCTGCTTTTCAATTAATTTTTTATTAATCTTAAGTTTTTTTTGATCATCTATTATGTTTATTAACATGAAAATTTTTTTATAGAAGACTATCCTTCGATATCACTTGGAGTTTTCGGAAGATTTGTAACTTTTTTGTTCACGCCATCTTTCCACTTGCCAAGCTTTCTAAGTACATCAATCCTTTCAAATCTTTTCAGTACATTTCTTTTTTGCTGACCTTTTGAAGCTTTTCCATAACTTGGATGTCTAGACATATCAAATCCTTTTTTTATTTTATTTTAGGGATAAATGCATTCTCGTCACTTAAAGCATTTGCATGCTCTTTATAGCCTTTTTCTAAATTGTCTTTTTTAGCTCCCGTTTTATTATAAGAAGGCGGCTTTCTTTTTTTCGGGTTTTTATGTCTTCTCTCTTCTTGCTTGCCAATACGTGTCATCGTTCTCTCCTTATGCATGGATACCCCTGTTTTTAAACATGGGGAGGAAATGCCTTTCCTTTTTTAAAGTTTATAAAAGCTTAGGTTTTTCCGGTAGCTAATAAAAAACTACCCCGGAACCTAAAAACCGGTTAGCTCCTCTTCGTCAATGTTAAATGACCTTACTTGGTCAGCAGCACCGCTTTTCTCTCCTAAAAGCTTTTAACTACCAACGATAGAGCCTGGAACTAGAGGAGTATCCCAAGGTATCTTGAGCCATCTAACGTAGCCTTTTTTCGGCTAAGGCTAATCAACTAAAGCTTTTTCAAGCTCCCGACTTTAGTCGTGGAGAAGTTGACCTTTATCTCCTTCAATTTAAGAAAACCATTTTGACATCCTCCTCTCCCTAAAGGAAGAGGATTCCTTAGCTTAAGCTAAGTTCCTGCTTCACAGTTCAAAGCTTTTTTAGAAAATTCTAAAAAAGTCTTACACAAACTCCACAGGCTTAAATTCCCGCGTGCCCCTCGGTACTTTTTACTTATCTCTACAGCTTTATCTAAAACGTTTTTGTGCTGCATTTTTATCTTTATCATTTACAATGTAACAATTAGGACATTCCCATTTTTTAGCTGAGACATTGTAAGGTTTAAAACTTTTGCTAAACATTTTAAAATCTCATCTGTGAATAGTCAAGTATAAAAGTTATTTTTACCTCTTTTCTATTCTTCTAAGAATTTTCTAGGTTATTAAGAAACACTGTTGGCAATTCATCCCTTCCCTAAAGGAAAGGGTTTTCTTGCCATCAAATGATAAATTTATCGATAAAATCTTTCAAGCAATACTCTAAAAATATACTTAAAGTCTAATTTAACCAAAATGTTTTAAAACTATAAATCATTATTTTAATTCAAAAAAAGGTTAAAAATTGAAAATTAATATGGTAATATTTTTCGCTAAATTTTGAAAATTAACTTAAAGGTATTTTTATGAGCTCTTCTTCTGGTATTCAAGATCCTAATGATGTGAGAGGATATTTTTCTAGTTATAATTCTTTTCAACCCATTGCAAGAAAAGATGAAGTTGAGGAATTTGATGAAAGCTATATTGTAAAACATGATGGCATAGGAACTCCCTATCAACAATTTCATGGACCAATTCCAAGTGCAAATGAATTTATACAGACATTTTTAAATTTTCCTGAAGATCTAAGAGGAGCTTATCTTAGAATTAGAGATATCTATGGAGATACAGTCGTACACAATTTTGCTAGAGAAGGACAAGAGGAGGTAATTCATAGGTTATTTACTGAACTGTCTCAAGTTGAAATTGTTGAATGCTTGCGTGCTCAAGATAATCAAAGTGACACGCCACTTCACAAAGCAGTTCAATATGGCAATAGAAAAACAGCTGCAACTATGATTTCAGCTATTAGAAACTCCTTCTCAATTGGTTTTTGTCTTACTGAAATTTTCAATGTAAAAGGAGATGTAGTTTTGAATACACCTGTATTATTTGGGAATGAAATAACTTCAAATTCAATTTATAAAATGATGGAGATTTTTTTAGCTGAAGAATTTAAGTTAAAAAAAGAACAAAAGCTTTTAAGAACTCTCTATTCTTAAATTTGCTTGTCTATATATCTCGAATCTTTTTTTACTTTTTTCTTGTTTTTTTAATGATGTAAAATCATCAAAATCATAGATGATTTTATAAGAAGTATCTAAATCTATTATTTCTTGAGAGAGATTAAACAAAAAATGAGCGTTGTTTAGATTCTCTTTAGATTTAGTTATTACAATATAATCTTCGCATTTTTCTTCTGATATACTGTGAGGTAAAAATCCTTCTTGAGGCTGTCGCCATAAAAGCTCATCTACAAACTTGAGTGATGCCTCATCAGCAACTCGAATTAAAAAATTTTCTTTTTTTTCAAAATGATGCATCGCTGTTTGAATTATCCGAATAAGCTTTATTTTTATATCTTTAATCTGAAAAAAAAGAACTTTATTTTTTGGATTCATCCACTCTCTCTTCTGCAGGAATAATAAGGCCACAAGAGACTGTGAATTTAACTGCATCTTCTCTTGTCATATCAATTGAGTAAACCCTGTCCTCTGGCACCATAACTAAATATCCAGATATAGGATGTGGCGCTGTTGGGACAAATACTGACTTTAGCTTTTCTTTTACCTTATCTTGGCACTGCTTTGGGATCTCTCCTGATTCAAAACCCACACAATATGAATTATCAGATGGAAATGCTATCATTGCTGTTTTTGTAAAAGCCTTGCTCTCTTGGGAGATGAATGAGCTTATAATGTCTTTTAATGATTTGTAGATTGTTTTCACAAAAGGTATTTTAGATAGAATTTTATTTGTGATATTCATCAAATATCTGAATAAAAACCAACGAGCTATCACACCTAGTAAAAATATGAAAACCAAAAACATGACAATTATTAAAATTCTTGAAATAACAGTTATGAAAGTAGGGCTTTTTAATAGGGGAAGGAACTGTTCATATTTTGCTAAAAAATCGATAAACATCGTTAAAAAAGGAGCAGTAAACAGATCTATAACAAACACAAATAACATTATCGTTAGTACTAAAGGAAGTAAAATGATAAGCCCAGCTATTAAATATTTTTTCATTTATTTTCTATTTTTTTTCCAGGAACAATAACTCCACAAGAAACAATATATTTTACTGCATCTTCTGTTTTCATATCTAAAAAAATTAAATCTTCTTTTTTAAATAAAAGTAAAAAACCAGTTGTTGGGTTTGGCGTTGTTGGAATAAATACTGAAATAAGCTCTTTATTCACAGCTTTAGAGCAAGCTTCAGGAGATTTTCTGCTAACTAAACCTAAGCTATATAGCTCTTTGTTTGGAAATGGAGCCATAACAACTTGTTTAAATGAATTTTTATCAGTAACAAAAATCGTTTTTACGATCTCTTGAGTTGTTTTATAAACTTTATTAACAAGTGGTATTTTATGAAGTACTTTATCACTAACTTTTATAAGCGCTTTAAATATAAACCATCTTGCAAATAGCCCAAGCAAAAGTGTAAATAAGAAAAGTCCAATCAAGATAACTATTTGAGAGCCATATCTGATAATTTGCTCAGATGATAAAATATGTGTATGAATCTGCTGAATCTTCGTCTCAGATAAAATTTTTACAACTAAACCCATGAAAGGTTTTGTTAAAAAATTCATCACAAAAACAACTATCAAAACCGTTAGAGTCAAAGGAAGTAGAATAACTAGACCCGTAATAAAATATTTTTTCATACTTTTACCTTATATGAGTCGATTCTATAAAGAAATTGATTTATTTTGCAAGAGAAGTCCACTTACTATCTTTGATTCTAAACCGCCAAGGTTTATCTATATATTCTTCAGCATAGTCTATTCCAATTCTTTTGGAACATAAAATACCTCTACTAGATATTTTTATATTTCTATCTTCTATCCATAATAAGTCTGAATTTAAAAAAGCAAAGTTATGTTTTTTTGTGATACCTAATGCTTTTGTGAGTGAGCCTGGACCTGCAGCTACTGATCTATCTAGCTTTGTTTTATTTCTTCTTTTAAGCATTAAATCAATTCCAACACTCGGCTCTATCGCTCTTATCAATACCGCATCTGGAATATCTTTTTTATTCGTAACAACATTCAATAGACTATGCATGCCGTAACACAAATAGATATATGCTATGCCACCTTTTTCAAACATAGCTTCGTTTCGACTAGTTTTTCTTCCCATATAAGCATGGCATGCTTTATCTTCTATCCCTTTATAGCTTTCAGTCTCTGTTATCATTCCACCTGTTACAATATCATCTATCTTTGTGACAATAAATTTACCTAAAAGATTTTTACCAACATCCAAAACATCCGAATTTAAATAAAAATCTAGATTTAAAATTTTCATTTTAATTTTTTGGCGGGTCCAAAAATCTATTTATTTCCAAAAATATAGAATAGGTTTTTAGGTACCCTACTGATTTTGTACACGTAAGGTATGTTGGCATAGCTGTATTAATAGTATTTTGAATCATATCTAAAAATGAATTTCCTTGAGTGATGAAAAATGAAAACATTTTTTTTGCAATTTCTACGAGGCCTTTTTCATTTTCATCCATTTTATCAGCTGGATTTAATTGTTTATCAAATTCTACAATGGAATTTAAAATAGATTTAGATTTTTCGATTAATGAGCAAAGCTCATCATATCTAGTAACATTCTCTGGTTTAGAAAAAAAATCATTCTTTCCAACTTCATCTACAATATCTTCAAAAGTTTTATTAAAAGTCGCAACAGATTCTGAGAATTTTTGATATAAAGATAATATATCTAATTTTGAAAAATCCTCTAACTTGATATTGGATTTTTTTGCACTTGGATTCAGTATTGCAATTATATTTTCAAAGGATTCAATTAGAGTCTTAATATGTTTTAGTGTATCAGAGCATATAGTTTGAATAGCTTCGCTACTTGAAACTTCAGTTATATCCTCTGATAAAACATTGCTATTTAATAAACCTTCTAGCTGGGAACTCAATTGTGTGCTAGCTTGTAAAAATTCATTTGCCGATTTGTCATAAACCTCTGCAGCGCTTCTCTCATCTTCACTAATCCCAACAGTATCCATAAAAACTTTATGTGTTTTCACAAAAGTTTCACATTGTTGCTTCAAACTACTAAATTTGGCTTTTAATTCAGTAACATTTCTTTTATTAGCATTTTTGAAAACTTCTCCTGTTTGGAAATATGTAGCTATATTAGTGAAGACAGTAAGCAAAACTTGCATATTGAATTTTTCTTTATCTATTTCTCCAGATTGAATCTTACCTACCATATTATCGCCCATATCAAAAATAGATAATAATTGATTTGATGCTTGATAAAATTGTTCATATATTAAAGCCATACCCACAGATTGTCTTTGTATTGGAGACAAATCTGAAATTCCTGATTGTGTTGCCATATAAAACCTCTAATTTTTTGCAAATAGTCTACAGATATGAGTTAATTATTTAAATAGAAATTATAATTAAAAATTA
>JAAKFX010000049.1 GCA_011064865.1 Candidatus Anoxychlamydiales bacterium | reverse complement strand
GAAAGTGCTTTTGCAGTATTTACCAAATTTGTATCTAAAGCGATTTTTTTTATAATTTCAGATTTTCTAAATAAATCATGAGAAGCTTTATATTGATCTATAGAGGGTAGTTTTTTATCTTTTTTAGTGAGAGTATCGATTGTATTTTCTAAAATTTGAATTTTTTCTTTTGAGAAAAAATTTTCAAATTCAATAAAACCATTGTCTAAATAGAAATTGATCTGAGCATCTAAGATTAAAAATTTCATATATTTTTTAATTTGTTTATAGCTTCATTTATGGTTTCAAAAGATGCAAATGCTGAAAATCGAACAAAACCCTCACCATGTCTGCCAAAACCTATTCCTGGAACTGTTACTATATTTTTCTCCAATAATAGATCAAAAAATTTCATAGAGCTTAAATTATCAGGGCATTTACACCAAATGTAGGGACTGTTTTGCCCTCCAAAACATTCAAAATTTAGGTTTTTAAGGTTTTCATATAAAAATTTTGCGCCTTTCATATAGGTATCTACCGTGTTTTTGATCTCAGAGATTGCCCTTTGAGAATATGTTGCCTCAGCCGCTTTTTGAATAGGATATGATATTCCACCAAATTTTGTATCCACATATCTTTTCCACAGTGAATTAATAGATACATTTTCATGAGTTTTGATGTTTTTTGGAACTATTAAATAAGAACATCTAAGTGATGTAAAGCCAGCATTTTTAGAAAAACTTCTCATTTCAATTGCAACATCTTTTGCGCCATCTATTTCATAGATTGATTTAACTATATTTTCAGATCTTATAAAAGCTTCATATGCACCATCGAAAATAATTAAAGATCTGTTTTTAATTGCATAATCTACCCAAGATTTTAAGATTTTTTTTGTGTAAGCGAGGCCTGTTGGATTATTAGGAGAGCATAGATATATTAGATCTAGTGTCTCATTAGGGATGATTGGCTGAAAATTATTTTTTTCTATTAGGGGAATTTCTACAATTTGATTTTTTCTACCCCCCATTATGTTGGAATCTACATAAACTGGATAAGCTGGATTTATTATGCCAACTTTGGAGTTTTGAGAAAAAAGATCAGAGATATTCGAGATAGAATATTTCATGCCATTTGATATAAAAATTTCATCAATATCAATATCTAAATTTTTATAATCATTGTCCAAGATCTTTTGTTTTAAAAATGTATAGCCATCAGATGGTCCATAGCCTTTTAGAGTTTTTTTATCTCTCATCTCATCTATAGCCAGTTTCATGGCGTCAATAATAGAAGAAGCAAGAGGAAGAGAGATATCTCCAATGCCTAAATTCAAAATTTTTTTATTTTCTTTTTTCTTTAAAAGGACTTTTTTTTCAATTTCATTGAAAAGGTAATCTTTTTTAAGGTTTAATAGATTGGAGTTTGCCTTTGGCATAAATATAAAATTTTTAATTTTTTGTTATATAAAAATACCTAAAATATAATAAAACTACAACTTAGGAAATTTTTAAAAAAAATATATGAATGAATATTATGAGCTAAAAGATAATTTGTCTAAAATCGAAAAGATAATAAAAATATCTTTTACAAATAAAGATCTTCTGCTTCTTAGCTTTGTCCATCGCTCTTTTGTTAATGAAAATAAAAAAATTGTGCTTTTACATAATGAAAGATTGGAATTTTTAGGTGATTCAGCTTTAAATTTAATCATCTCTACTTATCTATATAAAAAATTATCTAAACATACGGAAGGGGAGCTCTCTCATATAAGATCTAGACTTGTCGATGGTTCATCTTGTGCAAAATATTATGAAATTTTAGGCCTAGAAAAGTATATGCTACTCAGCAGGGGTGAAAAAGAAGCTAAAAGAGGCAAAATAGCAATCTATTCCGATGCTTTTGAAGCGTTAGTTGGAGCAATTTATCTCGATAAAGGAATTGAAATTTGCCAAAAATTTTTATTAGATAATTTTTCAAAATTGTTTGATGAGATGTGTTTAAGTCCTGAGATTGATTATAAAGGAAAACTTCAAGAATTTTGTCAAAAAAAATATCAAAAACCTCCTGAGTATAAAGTGCTAAAAGAAAAAGGCCCACAACATCAAAAGATATTTCAAGTTGCGGTCTTTGTTAATGATAAAAAAATGGGCTTAGGCATAGGTCCATCTAAAAAAGCAGCAGAGCAAATAGCTGCTGAAGATGCTTATAATAATCTAAATCTTAAAAATATAGAGGATGATAATGGCTAAAGATAGAAAGATTTGGGAGTGCTCTTCTTGTGGATTTACTCAATCTAAATGGTCAGGTAGCTGTCTAAACTGCTCATCTTGGAACTCCTTTTTTGAAAAAATGCAAATAAATGAAAAGACAAAAAGATTTGAAGCGAAAAAAACAACTTCTACTTGCATGAAACTAAAAGATATAAAAATATCATCTTTTGATAGGATTAAAACAAATTTTTCGCATGTAGATCGTCTTTTAGGTGGAGGACTTGCCAAAGGCTCTTTAGTCTTAATTGGAGGTAGTCCTGGGATCGGAAAATCCACTCTACTACTTCAACTATCTGATATCTTTGCTCAACAAAGTCTGAAAGTTTTATATATTTCTGGAGAAGAGTCTTTAGAACAGACTACTCTTCGCGCTAATAGAATTGGAGTTTCTAATGAAAATATATATCTTTTATCGGAGACAGATTTTTCTTCTATAAAACTTCAAATTGATCAGATAAAACCAGATATTTTAATAATTGATTCTATTCAAATTGTCTATAAATCAGATATCTCTTCATCTCCAGGTTCAATTGTTCAAGTAAGAGAGCTTGCAATGGAATTTATGCATATCGCTAAAGGTTATGGTATCACAACTTTTTTAATCGGCCATGTTACCAAATCTGGAGATCTAGCTGGGCCTAGAGTGTTGGAACATATTGTAGATGTAGTATTAGATTTCGAAGGTGAAAAACAAAATGGCTTTAGATTACTTCGTTCTGTAAAAAATAGATTCGGTCCCACAGATGATATTGCAATTTTTCAGATGAATGAAAAAGGTCTGAATCAAATCGCCAATCCATCTGCTATTTTTTTAGAAAAAAGAAAAAAAAATCTTCCAGGTTCTGTCATCGCCTCTACTATCGAAGGTATTAGATCTATTTTAATAGAAGTACAAGCTCTTGTTGCCTCATCTGGTTTTTCAATGCCTACTCGAAAATGCTCAGGTTTTGATCAAAATAGATTAGCTCTTCTTCTCGCTGTATTAGAGAAAAAAGTTCGCTTTACCCTAAAAGATTTAGATGTTTTTGTCTCAATAGCAGGGGGTATGAGAATCAAAGATCCTGCCATAGATTTAGCTATTTTATTAGCAATAGCCTCTTCTTTTTCTAATAGAAATTTAGATGCTAATACTGTTGCCATTGGTGAAGTTGGCTTATCTGGTGAGATCAGAGCTGTTTCAAGAGTTGAATCTAGAATTAAAGAAGCTATAAATATGGGATTTAAACATGTTATTATCCCAACACAAAATTTAAAAGAGATCACAAAATCTATTCATGAAAAAATTAATGTGATTGGTGTTGATCTTGTCGATGAAGCTATTGATAGACTTGCATAGTTCAAAAGTATTATACAATTTCTAAATTAGGCTTATCAGATCTTTTTGTTAAAGAAGAAAAATAACTTTGAATTGTATCTGTAACTCTATTAGCTAAATTTTTAACTTCTTCCATTTTAAGTGTAGATATAAAATATCCAGTTGTTGGAACAAAAGCATTTAAAAATGGGTTTTCATTTCCTATCGCATAAAAAACCGCAAAAGTAGCCATATATGTGAGTAGGGTTAAAGCTATCACTTCTTTGATTTTATAAACCTTTACATCCTCTATCGGATCTGTTTGAGAACCTATCTCTTTTGAAGTAGATTTTGGCTCTTTAATTGCTATCGCTTTTGTAGTCATACTGTTTTTTTTATAATTATAAAGTGTTTTTGTTGTTATATTAGTGTCATTATACAGGAAAAATTAATTAAATTAAATGTTAGTTATTTATTTTGTTAATTACATAATAATGTAAATTATTATTTTAATAATAGATATTAATATTTAATAATGTCTAATGTAAATAGTTTGAATAGAAAAACTTATATATTAAAAAACTTGTATAAAATTTTCTAAAGTGTTTTTCTATTTAATTATATTACAAAAAATAGGAGTAAAAATATGTCTAATTATCAACTGCCCGATCTAGAATATGATTATAATGCTCTAGAGCCTGTAATTACCGCTGAAATGCTTGAGATTCATCATGATAAGCATCATAGAGCTTACGTAAATAAGTTAAATGAAGCATTGGAAAAATACCATGAAGCTGAAAAGAAAAAAGATGCTGAAAAAATGGTAGAGCTTCAAGGAGCTATAAAATTTAATGGAGGCGGCCATATTAATCACTCAATTTTTTGGCAAATTTTAGCACCTGAAAAAGATGGAGGCGGCCAAGTAGATAAAAGCTCATCACTGTATAAAGCAATAGAGACTGATTTTGGATCTTTTGAAAAATTTCAAGAGCTTTTAAATGCACAATCTACAGTAGTGCAAGGCTCTGGTTGGGGATGGCTAGGTTATTCTAGACAGACCAAAAGCTTGGTTGTTCAAACTTGTTTAAATCATGATCTTCTAAGCTCTAGAGGAATGTTCCCGATTTTTTGTATAGATGTTTGGGAGCATGCATATTATTTAAAATATAAAAATGTAAGAGCAGAGTATATAAAAAATATTTGGAAAATTTTAAACTGGAAAGAAATTGAAAATCGTTATAATAAAATTATTACTTGAGTGCAAAAAATAAAATTTTTGCTTAACGCTGGAGTAGCTAAGAATTTGATTGTCAGGTGTTTATGAAATAATAATATGCTTGTTCTATTAATCAAAATTAGGTAAAATGGATGAGAAATTAACCAAAGTTGAATATGGGACTTTTTTCAAGATCAAAGCCTAAAATTAAGGTGCAAGCCACAAAAAAAGATAGCTATAGTGGCTGGATAAAATGCACAAATTGCTTGGATATGATTCATGCAAATGAGCTCAAGGACAATAGTAATTGTTGTCCTAAATGTGAGTATCATTATCGCTTGAGTGTGAATCAGAGAATCGAGCTTTTAATCGATGAAAACTCGCTTACTAAAATGTATGAGAATATAGAACCTATAGATGTTTTAAAATTTGTAGATGCTAAAAAATATTCAAAAAGATTAAAAGAGGCTCAAGAAAAATCAAAAAATCCAGATGCGATTGTTATTGGAGTAGGCAATATAAATAATATAAAAGTAGCTATTGGTGTTATGGATTTTAGTTTTATGGGTGGATCGATGGGATCTGTTGTGGGAGAAAAAATTACTTTGCTAATTGAGCATGCAATAGAAAATAATCTACCTCTTGTTTTAGTTTCGGCATCTGGTGGCGCTAGAATGCAAGAATCTATTTTATCTTTAATGCAAATGGCTAAAACATCTGCGGCTTTAACGAGGCTCCATAAAAAAGGGCTTCCATACATTTCTGTTTTAACAAATCCTACAACTGGAGGAGTTACTGCATCTTTTGCATCTTTAGGAGATATAATTATTGCAGAACCGAAAGCTTTAATCGCTTTTGCAGGACCTAGAGTTGTAGAACAAACAATCAATCAAAAATTACCTCAAGGTGCTCAAAAATCAGAGTTTTTATTAGAAAGAGGAATGATTGATCTGATTGTGAAAAGAAGTGATTTAAAGAAAAAAGTTACTTTTTTTGTTGATTTTTTTATGAATAATCCAAAAAATGTATCCAATGGCAAAGGGCCAAATAAATTAAAGCAGCTTTTAAAAGTAATTGAATCTAAAAAAGAAGATAAAGAGCTACTTTCAAAAGAAAAATAGTAGATGAATAAAGTCCAAGTTAAAATAATTTCAAAAGATGATGATGATGAGAATATTCCTAAATATTCGACTCTTTTTGCAGCAGGTGCTGATTTAAAAGCAAATATCAAAGAAAATGTTATCTTATCTCCATCAAAAACCGTTTTGGTGCCAACTGGCATTTATTTAGAAATACCTAAAAATTTTGAAGTGCAAATCAGACCAAGAAGTGGTCTTGCTCTAAATAATGGTATAACAGTACTAAATACTCCCGGGACAATCGATAGTGATTATCAAGGAGAAATCAAAGTTATTTTAATAAATCACTCAAATGAAGATTTTATAATTATACCTAAAATGAGAATAGCGCAGATGGTATTATCTTTTGTATATAGAGCTGAATTTATTAAATGTAAAAAATTATCGCTTTCACAATCTAACAGAGGAGTAAAGGGGTTTGGCCATACTGGGACGCATTAAAAAAGCTACAAGTATCGTTGATTTTTTGAATCGTTTTAAAAAAAAATCAGAGATCAAAATTTTTGATTATATAAAAGCTGAAAATATTAGCTTTTTAAATTCTAAAAATAGAAATGATACAATATTAGAGCTAATAGATCTTTTAGAAAAATCTAAAACTTTAAAATATCCAAATGAGTTTTATAAAAAGATTATTGAAAGAGAGAAAATTGTTTCTACTGGAATCGGAATGGGAGTTGCTATTCCCCATGCTAAAATGAATCTTTTCGATGATTTTTTTATAGCTGTTGGCATTCTAAAAAATGCTAAAATTAATTGGAATTCCTTAGATAATCTACCTGTTCGTTTAGTTTTTATGATTGGCGGACCTGAAGATAAACAAAACGAATATTTAAAGCTTTTATCAAAAATTACTATTGCAATCAAAAATGAAACTCTTAGAAAAAATCTTTTGAATGCTTCTTCAAAAGAAAAAGTCATAAAATATTTCTCAGAATTTTAACGTTTTTTTTAAATATTTAAAAAAAAATCTTCATTTGTTTTGCTTTTTATGATATCTAAATTAAATTAGATTTATTACCAAAAAGGCATTAAATAATATGGATTTAACAATTGATGATGTATGTGAACTTTTAAATGTTTCAAAAAAAACTATTCATAACTGGTTAGATGAGGGTAAAATTCCAGGTTATAAATTAGGTGGTAAAATAAGATTTTCTCGCCCAGAGATAGAAGACTGGCTTGTGAGATCAAAAACGCAAAAAGGAAAAGATCTACTGCAAAAAGATAATTTGATACATCTAAAAAGTGATAGAGCTAAAAAGATAGTAGCTCAAAAAATTGGAACAAATGCCTATTCATTATTTAGAGCTCTTTATAAAGGAACTGTAATAAATAATGTTCATGGGGACACTAAAGAAGACGTTCTTAGATCGGCTGTTAAAATTATCGCTAAGAATTTATCATTAGATGCAAATGTTTTAACTGATCTATTATTAGATCGTGAAAATTTAATGCCAACAGCTTTAAATCATGGCGTAGCAGTTCCTCATACTAGAGATTTTTTACTTCCAAAATCTTATGATGTCGTATCTGTTGTTTATCTAAATAAACCAATAGATTACGGTTCATTAGATGGTGAAAAAGTCAAAACACTTTTTTTCCTTTTTGCATGTGATGATAAAAGACATTTACATCTTTTAGCAAAAATTGCGCACCTTACAAGAAATGAAGAGTCTTTAAATTTCATTCACCAGCATCCTGGAAAAGCTCATCTTTTAAATTATATTAAAAATTGGGAAACGAAACTTTGTATTCCTGGTTTGGCAAAAATTAATTAAAATAAAAAAAAAAGTAGGATTTTTTGTAAAATCCTACTTTTTCTTTAGAGATTTCAAAAAAAAATAACTTTTTTTCAACTAATTCGAATCAGCCTTTTCTAAATCTTCATCTTTTTCTTCATCTTTCTTTTTTTTGTCCTTATCTTTGTCACTATCTTTTCTCTCTTCTTCAGAAAATGTGATTAGATCTTTTTTAGCTGATACTTTGTAGTCTACTTTTTTATCAGGGTTTAAAAGTAGTTTTTCAGCTAATGGATCTTCTAAATATTGCTCAATTGTTCTTTTAAGTGGTCTAGCTCCCATCTCTGGTTGAAAGCCCTTTTCAACTAATAGATCTTTTGCTTTTTCATCTAAAGTAATTGAGATGCCTTTTTTATTTAATCTATCTTGAAGCTTTTTGAACTCTAGCTCTACAACTTCTTTTAAGACTTTTTTGTCTAATGTTTTAAAGATTACACAATTATCTAAACGATTTAAAAATTCAGGTTTGAAATGTTTTTTTACAGCACCTTGTATTTTTTCCTGTATAATTTTGTAATCTAATAAATTGTCTTGAGCGCCAAAACCCATTTCTGTAGATTTTCGAATTAAATCAGCTCCTAAATTAGATGTCATTATAATTATTGTGTTTTTAAAATCTATTTTTCGACCCATAGAATCGGTAAGTTTTCCCTCTTCCATAATCTGCAAAAGTAAATTCATAACATCAGGATGCGCTTTTTCAACTTCATCAAATAAAACTACACAATAAGGTCTTTGTCTTACTTGTTCAGTTAATTGTCCACCCTCTTCATGACCAACATATCCCGGAGGAGATCCTGTGATTCTAGAAGCGGCAAATTTTTCCATATATTCTGACATATCAACTTGAATAAGAGCTTCTTCTCCACCAAATAAATGAATTGCTAAAAGACGAGCTAAATGAGTTTTTCCAACTCCTGTTGGCCCTAAAAATAGAAATGATCCAATTGGACGGTTTGGATCTTTGATGTCTGCTCTTGATCGTTTAATAGCTTTACAAACACTAGATACGGCTTCTTCTTGACCTACGATATCTTGGAAAAGTATCTTTTCCATATTAATAATTTTTTGAAGCTCAGATTGTGTTAATCTTGAGAGCGGAATTCCTGTTTGTTTTGCTATTATTTGAGCTACATCTTCATCATCTACGATAGCTTTATGTTCTTCTTTAGATTGCTCTCTTTCCGTTTTTATAATTTGAAGATTTGCTCTCAATTTTTTTTCTGAATCTCTAAGTTTTGCCGCTTTTTCATATTCTTGTTTTCCAATAGCCTCTTCTTTAGCTGCTCTTAAAGTTTCAATTTCAGTTTCATATTTTTGTATTTCTGGAGGTTGATGCATTGTTGCAATTCTCGCTTTTGCTCCAGCTTCATCCATTAAATCTATAGCCTTATCTGGCAAAAATCTACCTGAAATATATCTATCTGACATCTGAACTGCTGCATCTATTGCAGATTCTGAATAAGAGCAGTTATGATGATCTTCATATTTAGGTTTTAAACCTTCCAAAATAAGTTTGCTCTCATCAACAGATGGTGGCATTACTTGAATCTTTTGAAAACGTCTTTCTAATGCCGCATCTTTTTCAATAAATTTTCTATATTCATCGATAGTTGTCGCTCCAATACATTGGATCTCTCCTCTCGATAACATCGGTTTTAAAATGTTAGATGCATCAATCGCTCCTTCAGCTGCTCCCGCTCCTACAATAGTATGTAGTTCATCAATGAATAAAAGTACGTTACCATTTCTTTTGATCTCATCCATAACAGCTTTGATTCTCTCTTCAAACTGTCCTCTATATTTAGTTCCAGCTATCATGAGCGTCAAATCTAAAGATATTAATTTTTTATTTCTTAAATTATCAGGTACATCTCCATTTACAATAGCATGTGCTAAACCCTCTACAATCGCAGTTTTACCAACACCAGCCTCTCCAATCAAAACAGGGTTGTTTTTTCTTCTGCGACAAAGTATTAAAATAAGTCTTTCGATCTCTTTTTTTCTTCCAATTACCGGATCCATTTTGCCTTCTCTTGCTATCTCAGTCAAATCATGACCATAAGCTCTTAAAGCAGGCATTTTGTCATTTGCTTTATCAGATTGAGCTTTAGATGAGCTTGAGTTTGATGAAGATGAAGTTCCCATAGGAGGTAGTTGTAGATTAAATGTTTCTAATTCTTTTAAAACCTCTTTTCTAATCTCTTTTAAATCTACACCCATGTTTTCTAAAACTTGAGCTGCTACACCATCTGTTTGACGAAGAATTGCTAAAAGTAGATGCTCAGTTCCGACATAATTGTGATTTAAATTTGCAGCTTCTTCATTCGCAAATTCAAAAACTTTTTTTACTTTTCCCGTAAGTGCCGGATCCGCATAAGTTTGCATCTCAGGCCCGAAGCCTACAATTTTCTCAATTTCTGCTCTTATTATATCGTAGCTCAAGTTCATGTTTCTAAGTACATTAACAGCGATTCCTTGGCCTAATTTTAATAAACCTAAAAGTACGTGCTCTGTACCTAAGTAGTTGTGATTCAGTCTTTGAGACTCTTTTTTAGCAAGCTTTATTACCTGTTTTGCTCTATTTGTAAATTTGTCAAACATAGACTTCCCTTTTTTTGATGCTCTATTTATTATTTTACCTGGATTTTATTTTTTTGTAAATTTATCATTTAATGAAGTTGATTTTTTTAAATCGTTGTAAATAAGTCGTTTAGAGGTTTTTCTGATGAAGGTCATTGATACTAAGAAAAATAGTGCTGAAAAAAATATGATTATAGACGCTAATCTTTTAGATAATCTAAAAGATCAGCCAATTTTACATTTTTATGATTGGAAAAAAACCTCTGTTACCTATGGATATTTTATTAATATAAAAAAATTCATCAATCAAAAAAAAGCAAATATTACCAATCTAGATCTAGCGAAAAGACCAACTGGAGGGGGAATCGTATTTCATATTTGGGATATTGCTTTTTCTTTTTTAATGCCTGCATCTCACAAATACTTTTATTTAGATCCTTTGAAAAATTATGAATTTGTAAATAGTATTGTTTTAAAAGCTTTAAAAGAATTTTTAGATGAAAAGACAGAAAGTAATATATCCTTATCCAAAAGTGAGTATTTTAATAAAAAGAAATCTTTCGATAGCTTTTGCATGGCAAAACCAACAAAATATGATGTTATATATAAAGGTAAAAAAATAGCAGGTGCATCTCAAAGAAGAAAAAAAACAGGATATCTGCACCAAGCAAGTATTTGTCTGATACAACCAGACTTTAATTATTTAAAAGATATATTAATCGAAAAAGATATTGCAGATGCTATTTATAAAAGCTCATATCCTATATTTAATGATGGACAAATCGATGAAAGAAGAAAAATTGTAAAAAAGAGATTAATCGAATCTTTTAATAATTACCTTCGCCGCTTTTACAGCAATACCGCCAGTTTCAATGTCACGGATCTCACCTATCATGACAATATTGGGATCCTGACGGAGG
>JAAKFX010000048.1 GCA_011064865.1 Candidatus Anoxychlamydiales bacterium | reverse complement strand
ATTGAAGAATTTCCTCCTTTAGAACTAACAGACCAAACAATAGGAATAGAGATTCCTTTATATGCGATAGATAACATTAAAATATTAACATGAGTTTTACCCCATTTCCAATTTGTTCTATCCATGATTAGAATGAATTTTTCGAAAGAAAATAGATGTAAAATTAAAGAAATTACAGAACTTAAATCAAAAGAAAAGTTTTTAAAAAATCTTTGAACCTTACGATATGAGGATTTTTCTGTAGCTTTATTATGAAAAGAATTTGCTATTTCAGATAAATTTACAGTCTTAACACAGAAAAGTGCTTGGATTATTTGAGCTAAACATCCAATTCTAGACTTGTGCCAATTAAATAAATTAGATAAAATTTTTTCCAACTCGTTAATATGTTTCATCTGACTCTCCTAAGTTGTGATGAATAAAGGAGATAATATTAGCGGGTTTTTTTTATCAAATTATTTTTTGTCGTGTACGAAGGCATGGTCTCACAGCTAGTGCAAGATTTGATTTTTAACATTATTTTTGGTTTTTTTATTATTAAAATATCTAGCTATAGGTGTATTTAATTTGACATTTAATAGTTTTGTGAATATTTAAAATAATTAGAAATATATGTATAAAACGGTGATTAAATGAATTTTTCAAAAAAATTATTCATTATTGCTTTTACTATGATAGTAACGGCAAATGTTTTTGCTAAAGAAGAAGAAAAATATAATGATCAATCTCAAGAAGTAGCAAATTGCGATCCTTGCGTAAATGAAACAAAAAGTGAATTTGATAGAGGCTATCCAATTTGTGAAGATACTTTCTCAAAAGGCTATAATGCAGCTGGAAGAATCGATGTTTGTGGAAAAATCGATGCATTTGTAACTGCTAGTTTTATCTATTGGGAGATGCTATCCGATCAAATTGATTTAGGTACTTTAGAATCTAATGTGTCTTCAAATGATAGAACTCTTCAAATACTCAAATTTGATGAAGATTATGAACCTGGTTTTAAAGTAGGTCTTGGTTTTCATTCTAAACATGATAATTGGGATATCTTTGCGGAATATACAAGACTTCATGGTAATGAAACTACAAGTATCGACATCAATTTACAGGATACTAATTCAAATTTTAGTGGTTTTTGGTTAATTGATCATCTAATTGAAGCCTCAGCAGAGAGATTTACATCACCCATAGTGAGCAGCTGGAAAATGTATCTAGATAAAATAGATCTAGAGATTGCAAAATCATATTATATAGGTACAAATTTAATATTTGAGCCATTTATTGGAGGTTCAGCTCATTGGCTTAATCAAAATTATAGACAAAATTATGATTTTATAACAATTATTGGCCTTCCAGATAATATAACAAGTAATGTATTATTGAAAAATGATTCTTGGGCAATAGGTCCAAAATTTGGATTAAATATGAATTGGTTTTTCTTTAAAAACTTTAGGTTATTCGGCAAAGGATCTATCGATATAATGTTTGCTCAAAATAGAGTTTCAGGTACCCATAATGTAGTAGGAAGTTTAGGTGGATTACCTGCTATTTTAAATCCTAATCTGATAAATGATAAAAAATCTATTGTAAGAGATGTAGAGGATTTTTCTATAGGTCTTGGCTGGGGCTCATATTTTAGATCGGACAAATGCCATTTTGATCTGGCGGTCTCTTATGAAATTCAAAGATATTCTCATACAAACTACATGTCTACGTATGATCAAACTTTAGCTTCATCTCAATTTCGAGATTTTGCAAAGCAAGAAAATCCAGGAGATCTTTTCTTACATGGACTTACCGTGAGTGCAAGATTTGATTTTTGAGAGTATAGAATTTAAAAATTGTTAAATAAAGATATGGATTTTTTTTAAAATCTTTGTTTTTAGCGTTAAATATTAAAAATTTATAAATTAATTTGACAGACAATTATTATATAAATATATAACTAAATTAGATAAATAATAAACAAACAAGGTGGAATTTCATGTGTTTATTAAAAAAACTCTTCTTGGGACTACCACTTATTGCATTGTTTTTCTTGTTTTTATATGGAAGGAAACAAGATGTATCTAAGTCTTTAAATGATGAGCCAAAGTGTGAAAAAGTAGAGCCGGCTAAGACAATCAAGTGCGATCTTTGCGCTAATGAGGTTCAGAAAAAGGGTTCTACACAAGGATATCCAATTTGTGAAAATGATCTTCCTAAAGCAAATGCTGTGGCAAGAATTGATGGTGGTGATGGTGCAGATATATACATCACTACTAACATTTATTGTAAGTCTCTTTCAGATCAAATAGATCTTGCTTCAGTTGAAACGGGAAGCGTGAATGATGGAAGGAAACAAGATGTATCTAAGTCTTTTGATGAGCCAAAGTGTGAAAAAGTAGAGCTGGCTAAGACAATCAAGTGCGATCTTTGCGTTGATGAGGTTCAGAAAAAGGGTTATACACAAGGATATCCAATTTGTGAAAATGATCTTCCTAAAGCATATAATGCTGCGGCAAGAATTGATGTTTGTGGTGGTGCAAATATATACATCACTACTAGTTTCATTTATTGGGAGTCTCTTTCAGATCAAATAGATCTTGCTTCAGTTGAAACGGGAAGTGGGAATGAAAGAACTCTAAAAATTTTAAAATTTGATACTGAGTATGAGCCTGGTTTTAAAGTAGGGCTTGGAGCTCATTTTAATCATGATAATTGGGATGGGTATATACAGTATACAAGACTTCATCAATCTGAGAGTAATACTTTTAAAACAGGGGAAGAGACTCAACTAAATTTTAGACCTTATTGGACAATAAGTAATTTTACCAATGTTATTGCTGATACTACAGCTACCTGGAGAATGGATCTAGATAAAGTGGATTTTGAGCTTGGTAGATCTTATTATGTGGGAACTAATTTAATTTTTAGACCAGTTTTAGGTTTAGATTTACACTGGATTGATCAAAAATATAATTTTATATCAGAGGTTGTAACTACAGGAGTTATAAATTCCTCTGTTAAAAATGATTCTTGGGCTTTGGGACCTAGATTTGGTTTAAACATGAATTGGTTTTTTTATAAAGGTTTCAAGTTATTTGGAAATTTAGCTATCGATTTGATGTTTGCATCTAATGAAGCTTCAGGCACTGTTACTCAAGGTACTACCAATTATAGCTTACAAAAATATAAAAAATATATTGTAAGAGATGTTGAAGAGGGCGCTATTGGTTTTGGTTGGGGGTCATATTTCTCTAACAATAAATGGCATTTTGATATTTCAGCAGCGTATGAAATTCAAAGATATTCTCATACAAACTATATGAATAAGTATACTCAATCTTTTTCAGGTGGCGTTACAAAACAGATTAAGCCAGGAGATCTTTTCTTACATGGTTTAACTGTTACTACAAGATTTGATTTTTAATATTTTTTATGATAAAATTTCTTAAATTATTGGAATGGCTTTTTTAATAATATTTACGACAGAAGCGGGAAAGCCCATGACTTTAGTCATGGGATGAGAGCGTCTATTTGTTTTTTGTTCTTGCTTAATTCCTTATGGTATACACATTTAATTTCCTACACTATCGACATAAATTGATAGCTATCTTATATTGCTACACATGATTTTAACATATAAATTAAAACATAAACATAATTTATCAGAAGAGCTTAAAAAGGCAATGCAAATAGCTTTATTTGCACTTAAGACTAAAAGCAGATCTTCAAAAGACGTTAAGCATATTGGATTAAAATCTGCTATTGCAAATCAAATATTAAAAAAATATTCATCTAATAAAAAACTTTTTCATATAAAAACCTGGTATTTACCTTTTTTTATATTATAAGTATTTAAAAAAAACACAAATTGTTCATATGTAAAAATAGAAAAGATAAAAATAGGAGAAATATTTATATTCATTTTTTATTTGAATTTCATTCAAATGCTCAATAAATATTCATTTGACAAAATTTGTTTTATAAAATATCTAAAGTATTAGGGAAGAATTTAGATAAATAGGAAGTTTTTCATGAAAATTCTAAAAAGATCAATTTGGATAGTTCCAATAATCATTTTAAGCATTTTTTTTCTATATGGTAGAAAACATGGTGTTGATGATTGCTTAAAAGAACCTGAAGAGATTGAGGAAGATATCTGTATGCCATGTGAAGAGAGTGAACAAAAAGCATATAAGCAAGGATACGCTATTTGTGAAAATGATCTTCCAAAAGCATATAATGCTCCTGCTAGAATTGATCTTTGCTCAAATGTTGATGCATATTTAACAGGTAGTTTTATCTACTTTGAAGTTATCTTGGATCAAATAGATCTAGGAATAACTCATTTTAATACAGTTACTCCTAATGAATTTGAAATCGTGAAATTCTCTACTAGTTATGAACCTGGATTTAAAATAGGAGCAGGCTCTCATCTTCCTTTTGATGATTGGGATTTATATGCTCAATATACAAGGCTGCATGACACTCAAAATACGATCTATGATCCAAATGGAAAATTAGGTATCTTTTATACTTCATGGTTTATCACAGGCTCTACCAATCCTAATGGTTATAACTTATCAGAGATTAATAGTAATATAAGAGCTTTTCTAACATTTGATTTTGATAAGATCGATTTTGAGATTGCACGATCATTTTACGTTGGAAAGAGTCTAACTCTAAGACCTTTTATTGGGGGAGGGGGACACTTTTTTGATCAAATTTATGGTCTTGATTTTACATACCAGTCATCTCTAAGAGAGATGGCTATAAAAAATCATTCTTGGGCGATAGGTCCTAGATTTGGTATAAGCTCTAATTGGTTTTTTTATAAATGTTTTAGATTATTTGGCTACGGCGCTGCAAGTTTACTTTTTGCTGAAAATAAAATTTCAGGGTCTGGAAATGAAACTGGCCTGCCATTTAGTGTGCTCAAAGGTGAAAAAGATATCTTAAGAGATGTTGAAGAGTTTATGCTAGGTCTCAGCTGGGGATCTTATTTTACCAATGATACTTGGCATTTTGATCTATCTGTTGCATATGAGGCTCAAAGATATTCTAATACAAACTATATGAGTAAAACTGCTCAGATGTTAAACGTTGATTCAAATGGTGATATCTCTTCAAATTTAGTAAATCCAGGTAGTACTTTTTTACATGGATTAACTGTAACTGCAAGATTCGATTTTTAAAAATTAATTTTGAGGTGTTTATAATGTATTTTTCCAATTTTGCTGAAATGGAATTTAAAAAGAAAAAAGAGGGGATTTTTTTTAAATCAATAACTGGTGATAAAATACAGTTGGCTTATATAAAATTAAAGCCTAATCAAATTACAAATCATAGTCATATCAATGAACAGATGGGCTATATTATCTCTGGAAAAGTTGAATTAACCATAGGGGAAGAGAAAAAAATATGCTCAGCTGGAATGGCTTATTTTATACCTAGCAATATTCAACATGGATTTAGAGTGCTCTCAGATGAAGATCTTGAATATATTGAGATATTTAGTCCGCCTAAAAAAGAAGCTAAAATCTGACATACTCCCATCCGCTTTAGCTATAGTATGTCAGTCTTTTTAAATTATTTATTAAAGCAGCGGAATTACTTTTTTAATGACATTTACAGGTGTATTCAGCAGGTGTAGAAGATTAAATTTTCCAAATACTGATTTTAATATAGCTTGAGCTATCGCTTTTTCAATCTCATCTATAGGAAATCCAGTCTCATCAGTAATATTATAAAACTCTAATTTATCAATTGTCGGAAATGTCTGTTTTTGACCATCTTGTTTTGTTAAAACTACTGTTATATTGTATAAGGTTAACTTTTTTATAAGATATTTTCTATTCGTCGCTTTTTTCGCTCTACTTGGAGTGTTCATAATAGTTGTCCAATTATTACTTGTCCCTGAAGAGTTATAAAACTCAACTCCAATTATATTATTCGAAAGTGTCATTGAATCTACTGTCAATACCTCTTCTCTTATTTTAGATAACGATGAAACCACATCGATCTGTTTGGAATAAAATGAGCTTTTTGTTTTAGAGCCTTTAGGGGTTCCTAGATCTAGTCCATCGATTTGGAGTAGATTTTTGCTGATTTTTACATTTTCAACATTTACAGGAACGCTAAACTCTTTGCTAAGCATACGAGATACAATATTTGGTATATTAAACCAAATCACAAAACCTATTATGATGAGTATGAGAACGAGTGAAATAAATGGAATAAAAAATTTTTTCATGAAATTACCTTACTTTCTTAGTTTTTATATTATAAACATTTAAAAAAAAACACAAATTGTTCATATATAAAAATAGAAAATATAAAAATAAGAGGAATGCTATATGAAGAAATTTAAAAGCTGGTTCATAGCTTTTTTTATAATAATATTAGCTATTATAATATTATGGGTTATAAAAACTCCTATCGCTGCATCGTATCTTTCTAGTAAATTGAAAACAGATGTAAGTATGTCAAATCTAGCAGTTTCTACAAAAGGCATGCAAATCAAGAATTTTAGAATTAAAAATCCATCAAAATCTAAAAATAGATATGCTTTTGAAGCAAAAAACATAACAATTAATTATTCTTTTGCAAAACTATTTGCATCTCCATCTATTATAGATGATATTTTGATCGAAGATATAAGTTTAGATATCGAGTGCTCAAATCCACTTTGTACTAAAAATAATTGGACTAACATTGTAGATAGTGTAAATGCTAAAGAGAAAAGAACAGTGTCAAAAAAAGAGATCATTATTAGCTCTCTCAGTCTGAAAAGTATGGATGTTGAAATTTGGGGGCTAGGTTTAGATTTCGATAAGAAAAAAACTTCTCATGTAGCATCTCTTCAATTCAACAATTTTAGTAATAAAACAGGTTTTCCAACTCAGCAGTTGATAGCTGCTATCTTTAAATCCGCAGGCTTAACAGATTATTTAAAAGGTATTTTAGAGAAGAAAAGTTTTTGGGAAGGTGTTATGAAGGGTTTTAAAGAGATTGGACATGTAGAGGATAACTGTTTAGAAGAGAGTCTAAAATCTATCTAAAAAAAAATAAGCACCCAAAAGGGTGCTTATCTTAGATAGTTTATCTAATCTATAGTTATAGATTAATACCCCATTGGCGGAGCCATTGGAGGAGAAGCTTCTGTAGCGTCTGCATCTTCAGTAATTATCGCTTCTGTTGTAAGAAGCAGTGCTGCTATAGATGTTGCAAATTGAATAGCACATCTCACCACTTTTGCAGGATCTACTATTCCTTTTTCAAACATATCAACAAAAGTATCTGTCGCTGCATCATAGCCTTCAGTTGGTTTCATGCCTTCAACTTTTTGAATTATTAAAGAGCCTTCAACTCCAGCGTTTAGTGCAATTTGACGAAGAGGAGACAAGATAGCTTTTTTAATTATCCTTGCTCCAATTTTTTCATCGCCAGATAGTGTGTCAATGAGTTTGTCTAATGCTTTTGTAGTTCTAAGAAATGCAACTCCACCACCTGGTAGAATTCCTTCTTCAACAGCAGCTTTTGTCGCATGTTGAGCATCATCAACTCTATCTTTTTTCTCTTTTACTTCGAGTTCAGTTGCGCCACCAACTTTTATTATAGCAACGCCACCTGTTAATTTAGCCAGTCTTTCTTGAAGTTTCTCTTTGTCATAATCAGAATCACTCTCTTGAATTTGAGTTTTTATCTGATCAATTCTTTTTTGAACTTCTTTTTTGTCTCCCATTCCATCAACTAGTGTTGTCTCTTCTTTTTTGATGATAGCTTTTTTTACTCTACCTAGCATTTCAATCTCAGTATTTTCAAGCTTTAAACCTAAATCTTCTGAGATGAACTTGCCACCTGTTAAAATAGCAATATCTTCTAGTATTGCTTTTCTTCTATCACCAAATCCAGGAGCTTTTACTGCTACAACTTTAAGGTTTGCTCTTAATCTATTTACAACTAATGTTGCGAGAGCTTCGCCTTCAATGTCTTCTGCTAAAATTAAAAGAGGTTTTCCTGTTTCTGCAGTTTTTTGCAAAATAGGTAAAAACTCTTTCATTGAAGAGATCTTTTTCTCATAAATTAGTACAAAAGCATCTTCTAGCTCTGCTTGAAGTTTATCAGGATTTGTAATGAAATATGATGATAGATAGCCTCTATCAAAGTTCATTCCTTTCACTATATCTAATGTTGTCTCAAAGCCTTTTGCTTCTTCAACTGTAATAGTTCCATCTTTTCCTACGTTTTCCATCGCTTTTGCTATTATTGAGCCTATCTCTTGATCTCCATTTGCAGAAATTGTTGCAACTTGAGCTATCTCTTCTGTGTTTTTTATAGATTTGCTAAGTTTTTTAAGCTCTTCTACAACTTCTTTAGTCGCTTTTTCAATCCCTTTTTTTAGATCCATAGGATTTGCGCCAGCTGTTACATTTCTAAGACCTTCTGAATATATAGCTTCAGCTAAAATTGTCGCTGTAGTTGTGCCATCACCAGCTTTGTCAGCTGTTTTGTTTGCAACCTCTTTAACCATTTGAGCGCCCATGTTTTCATGCTTGTCTTCAAGCTCAATCTCTTTCGCTACTGTCACTCCATCTTTTGTGATTTGTGGAGATCCATAAGCTTTGTCTAACACTACATTTCTACCCTTTGGTCCAAGAGTAACTTTTACAGCAGAAGCTAGAGTTTGCACTCCTTTTAAAATTTTTTGTCTTGCTTCTTCTCTAAATTTAATTTTTTTTGCTGCCATGTTTTTTTACTCCTAATTTTTATTAAATTTCACTCTTCTACTAAAGCGATAATATCATCTGCTTTAACAATAATATACTCTTCATCATCAATATTGATTTCTTGTCCTGCATACTTGTCCATTAAAATAACATCGCCAACTTTCACAGGCATTGGAAGAGTTTTGTTTTCTGTTACTTTTCCCTCTCCAATCGCTATTACTCTAGCCATTTCTTGTTTTTTCTTTGCAGAATCAGGAATAATAATTCCTCCTTTAACTGTCTCGTCACTCTCTAATCTTTGAGCTACTACGCGGTCAGCGAGTGGCTTTAGTGTAGTTTTTTTCTTCTCAGAAAGTTTTGTCATAAGTTACCTCCAAAATATTTATTTACTTTAATTAAATTTCTTTTTTGTTAGACTCAAAACTATAACATTTTTAGCGTTTTTTATTCAACACATTAGCAAATAAAAACCTTAAGTGCTAACAGATCTCTATTTTTTGGTATTTAGATTCAAGAAATGTCTAGCCACAAAATATACAAAATGTTGTTGATTAGATAAAATAAATTAAATAAAAAATTTTAATTTAAATTTTTTATTAATTTTTTATATAGATTAAATATATTAAAATGCGCTCTAAATGATATTACGTAGGTAATTTACGAAAAAAACTCATTTTATAAATTTTAGCAATTTAAGAAAAAATTTAAATTCTAAATAAAATTATTTGATTTTTATATTTATTAATAATATACTGATTTATAAGCAATATAAATCAGATAGTATTTTGATGTATTATGCAACATAAAAAAACTTTTATAGTAAAAGGAACTTTCGTCGTCAGAAATGAAAAAGGGCTTCATACAAGACCTTCTACGGAACTTGTTAAATGCTCTTCTTCTTTTAATTCTAAAATACAACTTTTTTATCGAAATTATTCAGTCAATGCTAAATCTTTATTAGGCATCTTAATGCTTGCCGCTAGAAGAGGCGCTAAAATAAAAATTGAAGCTACAGGTGAAGATGCAAAAAATGCTATTAATGCTATCTTGACTTTAGCTAGCAAGAAATTTAATATTAGATATTGAATAAATAAGATAAAAAAATATGAGTTTAGCAAAAAATAATCTAGCCCAATCAGCTGCAAATTTAGTTCAAAATAATACAATAGTTGCCTTAGGCACAGGAACTACAGCTGCTTTTTTTATTGAAGCTTTAGCTAAAAGATGTGAAAAAAATCTAACTATTCAAGCTGTAGCTACATCTTCAGATTCATACAATTTAGCAAAAAAATTAAACATCACTCTCGTTGATATAAATAAAATAACTCACATAGATATATATATAGACGGGGCAGATGAAGTAGATGAAAACAAGCAAATGATAAAAGGAAAAGGTGCTGCTCTCTTAAATGAAAAAATCTTAGCTAATTTTTCTAAAAAAAGAATAATTATGATTGAAGATCATAAATATACTCAAAAATTAGGCAAAGCTCTTTTGCCTGTTGAAATAACTCCCTTTGCATATGAGATAACAAAAAAAGAGTTAGAAAAATTAGGTTATTCATCAACCATCAGAAAAGACAATAACTCAAACTTTTTCAAAACAGAGAATCAAAATTACATCTTTGATATCAAACTTCCTCACCTATTAGATGAGCCTAAAAAGCATCAGGATAATATATTAGCCATTCCAGGTGTAGTTGAGACAGGTCTTTTTATAGATCTATGCGATTCTTTAATCATAGCTTCTAAAGATGCTGAGATAGAGATAATTTCTTAAAAATTTTTCTTTGATAAAAATATTTCTTTAACATAAGCTTTACTTTGAGGATCAAAAAACCAAAGGGGAGATATCAAGTATGAATAGTAGTGAAATGAGCAGAATCAGGGGTATAAATAGTTTTGATAAAAGCACAGAGTATAAAAAAATATGTCCTGAAAGCGATAAAACAAAAAACGCTCGAAAAAAATTAGAAAAACAATTTGAAGCACATGGTAACATTACACCTGAAGCTTTACAAAAAGCTTTAAATACAATTTCTAAAAAATTACATCATACATCTTATACAAGAGTTGCAGTTGAAAGAGAATCAATGGGAAATCTTTTTGATGAAAATAACACTTCTGCCCTGCCTTCTGCAAAAGTGAAGATGCTAGCTGAGAGTATTCTTGCAAGTGGTTCATGTGTAAAAGACGCTTTAGCTCATCCTAAAGATTTGAAAGAGAGAAGTATTGAAGTGAAATAATTTAAAAAAAATTATAACTGATATTTTTTCATAAAAGTTTAGGTTTTTCCGGTAGCTAATAAAAAAACTACCCCGGAACCTAAAAACCGGTTAGCTCCTCTTCGCCAATGTTAAATGACCTTACTTTGTTAGCAGCACCGCTTTTTTCTCCTAAAAGCTTTTAACTACCAACGATAGAGCCTGGAACTAGAGGAGTATCCCAGGGTATCTTGAGCCATCTAACGTAGTCTTCGACTCAGGCTAATCAACTAAAGCTTTTTCAAGCTCCCGACTTTAG
>JAAKFX010000047.1 GCA_011064865.1 Candidatus Anoxychlamydiales bacterium | reverse complement strand
AATATTAGCTCCAACAATTCCTTTAGAATGATTTTTATGAAAGGCTTGAACAGTGAATTTATTTTTTGTACAACTAACGCCTTCTAATCTAGATGTTATGTTTGCTCTGCTTATCTGCTCTTCATATGCATAGCCAGCTCTAAGAGCTGGTGATATACAAAGACGATTAGTTATCTTAAAATCTTTTATGAAATTTAATAGAGCGACTCCCCTTAATCTATAAAAATTGCTAGTATCTACAATAAGATTTAATGCATTCGCTCCTCTTTCTTTAAAGCCATCTTGCCATACGTAAGTGTAGTCAATATCTAAAGTTGGTTGAAAATAAAGATCATTTGCCATTAAAAAATCTAAACCACTTCCTGCATGTGCATTAATATCAAAGCCTGCATGCTTACTTTTAGCTGATCTTGAAACATCAGCAAAACGAATCTTTCTTTTTGTTTTATAAAAATTTCCAGATCCTGTAATCGATGCATTTATAAATCCAGAATGATTATAGTTACTTGCATGTAAAGATCCATAAATAGTGTGCATTTCAGCATATCCTAAATTGTTTCTCCAATCAATATCTGCATATGAATAACCTCCAGCTCCTCCAAAATTTATGTGATTTGAGAAATTAAAATCTGATCCCATAATCGCTCCAAATACCTTATTTTTAAATGGCCTTTGATCTTCTAAATTTGTTTGATGTGTGAAATAACTAAATGGTTCAACCCAAAATTCATAAGTTTTAGGTTTTATGCAAGGCTCATCTCTATTCTCTTTACAAGCACAATGATAAAGTTTTCTTAAATGATCGGTGAGTATTCTCGAAACCGTTTGATTATTTGTGTAGTTTGTAAGTTGCAAAGCACCAAATCTAGCAGGAGATATCTGAAGCAAAGCATCTGTTAAATTTCCTAAATCTAAAGATGAAAGAGATACTAAAATATTTACAAAATCGGGATTTGTAAAATTACAACTATCAAGGTAGTTAGCTACAGCTTTTGCATTTGGATTTGTAATATCATTTATAGGCAAAATCAATGCACTATCACTCATTATAAGTACTACTTGATTTGCGTCATATCTAACACTAAACTCAAGCCTAGAATCAGGATCTATAACAGATCCAAAGGTTCCTGTCACTCCACCAATTCCAGCTGCTGTAATAATTACATATTCAGTTCCTTCTAGGAAAAATTCAGTAGAAGATAGAGGTATTACACTAAGCGTTGAAGAGGGATTTAAAGTTACTGTTCCGGGAGTTCCTATAACTTGTACTTTATCAGAATCATTTGGTGTACTTGTAATTTCAATTTCTAAAGTCCCATTTTCTGTATAACTTCCATCAATTATTAGTGTACCAATAGATTCGCCTGGAGAAATAGATCCTGCATTTGTAACATCAGCTTCATCTGTTCCCGTTCCAGTGAGGTTTGCTCCAGAGCTTATGTTAAAAGTATCAGCGCTCCACTGAGCTGAAGGTTGCATTAGCATGGTTCCCGCAGCTATAGTTGTTGTTCCTGTATTTCCTGCATTTACTGAATTTATACTAAGAGTTCCTGTTCCTGTTTTGGAAAATACTTCTGTAGCGGGTATTGCTGATGTTACAGTTCCAGAAATTGTTGCTGTTTTTCCAGATGATACTTCAAGAGCTTTTGTATTGGTACCAGAGGCCCCTAATGTAATATCATTTGCTATTGTCATAGTCTCGGTTGTTTGCAAAACTCCATCTGTCAAAGTAATTGTGTTTGATGCTAAATTGCCAGCTGCACTGACACTCAATGTTCCAGCATCTATGTTAGTTCCATTTGAATGTGTATTAGTTCCAGAAAGAGTTAAAGTGCTCGCTCCTGCTTTGGTAATAGCACCAGTTCCAGAAATACCTCCAGAAAAGGTTCCATTAATACCTTGAACTACATTCAAAATACCAGCTGCTTGATTGAATACAATAGATCCAGCTCCACTTAAAGTATTTATTATTTTTGTAGTTGCAGCTTGATCATGAGTTAGAGTTCCATTTACAGTTACAGATGAAGAAGATGCTATCGTTCCACCTGTGCCCAAAGCTAGAGATCCTGCGGATATTGTAGTCGTCCCATTATAAGTATTAGTTCCTTCAAGTGTTAAAGTTTCTGCTCCTTGTTTTGTAACGTTTCCTGTTCCTATAATTATACCTGAATATGTTGTACCAATGCTTTGATCAATATTAATACTATTATCGTTTAGATTAAGCGCTCCGCCACTTCCTCCTAAGTTATTAATAGTTTTAATACCAGTCCCGGCAAAAAGATCTAAAGATCCTCCATCTATAGTTACAGCGCTAGAATTTACTATTAAATCAGCTGCAGAATTTAATTCTAAAATACCTGCAGTTATAGTAGAGCTTCCTGTAAAAGATAACGCAGAAGTAGAACTAAGTGTTAATGTACTTCCTCCTTCTTTTTCAAATTTTCCATCTCCTGAAATCGATCCAGAATGAGTTAAAGAAGAAGTTTGATTAACAGTAAGAGTATTGCTACTTCCTTGATTTAGTTGAAGAGTTCCACTTCCGCCAAAATCTTTGATCGTTTGAGAAACATTATTAATTTGAAGTATTCCAGGAGAAGTTACTGTAATAGAAGATGAATTAGATATTGCATTTGTTACATTTGAATGCACTGTTCCATCAAGAATTGTTGTAGTGCCTCCGTAAGAATTTGAATTATTTGTTAAAATGCATGATCCAGTAGTACCCAATTGATCAAATGTCAAATTTCCAACGCCGGATATTATACCACTAAGAGTTAAAGTTGAGTTGCTTACTCCAAATACAATTGCCCCGTCTCCTGAAGGTAATTCGATGTTATTTGAAAGAGAATTATTACTAGTACCTCTATACATAAGCACTCCACCTCTTTGAGCTGCTGGGGAATAATTACCATCACGTATTTGAATACTTCCTGTTCCTAAAACATCAGGACTATCAAAAACAAGATTTCCACTTCCTGAAGTACCAGTTTCTCCATCAATATTCCAGCCGCCCGAAAAGGAGGGACTAGCGACTAGTGGTTTTATACTTCCTATTCCTGTTACCCTAATACGACCGGCTCCAACTATTGCAGAAGATATACGCATATTGTGAGCTGTTGAACCAAAATTATTTCTTCTGAGTGTTCCATCACCTGTCATTGTAATGGGATTTGATACTACTACGGATATGACCCCAGTATCTTCTAAAACTTTTGTAGGAGCTAAGCCAGCAGCTGGAAAGGTTATGCCAGTACCATTGCCTAAACTAACTGCTGCATTATATTGAACTGTTCCTTCAGTTATAGTTAAATCACCTCTGAAAGTATTACTTAAAAGGGAAGATCCGCTAAGATTTACTGTGCCACTTCCATCTATTTCAATCCCTCCTGTTGAATTTATTGAATCAGCCTCTATAGGTTGAGTAAGGGTAAATGTTCCAGAGGTATTTATTGTTAAATTACCTCCACTTGCTAAAAAAATATGTTGTCCTAGTTCAGAAGGAACTGTTGGAGCATTGTGGCCAGCTCCTCCATTTAAACTATTTGTAGTTGTAAAAGGATATGATGTTGATTCTATTATAGTTGCAGTTGAAGTATCATCAATGAATATTGCACCACCTAAAGCTGCGCCTCCTCCTCCTCGACCTCCTTGTGCGGCTGCACCATCTTGAGCAGATCCTCCTCCAAATATTGTGCCTCCTTGTGTTCCAGCATCAGCTCCACCTCCACCTCCACCGGCTCCAAAACCACCATCTGATCCAGTTGCATTTCCTAAATTACCAGCACCGGCGCCACCACCGCCACCAAAACCTCCAACGTTAGAAGTTGCGGTACTTGCTGTATTGGCAGCTCCGCCGCCCCCACTACCATACTCACCTGCGCCCGCATTAGCAGCAGGGGATTCTTGTGCTCCATCGCCTCCTTTATATGGTGAGACTCCTCCTCCGGTAGATCCTGATGCATCATCAGTGACTGCTATGGGACCTCCTCCTCCTGTTCCATCATTTCCAGTTACAGTGGCTCCATTACCCCCAAGGCCACCACCGCCGCCGCCACCGCTATTTCCTAAAACTGCCTGGTCAGGATCCGGAGAAGCTCCGCCAGTGGCATCATTAGTTGTATAAGTTACATTATCTAATGTAACGCTTGCAGTATCTCCAACATAGATTGCTCCTCCAGCGCCCAAACCTCCTCCTCCAGAACCCCCATCATCTTGAAAATTATTTCCTCCAGCTCCACCAGTAGCAAGTGTTGAGGTAATAGTGATGTTTTGAATTGTAGCATTAATCGTAGAAGTCCCTGAACCTAAAATCACAAACCCTCTATGGGCACCTCCCCCATTAAGCGACCAAGTACTTGCGCCATCTATTGTGTATGAATTTTTAATAGCAGGCAGTTCTTCGGGAGCTCCGGTAAGAGTAATACTGCCTGTAAAGTTTATTTGTTCCGGTGTTATATTAGCAGCTTTAATTGCATTAATTAACTCTGTTTCTGTATTTACGTCGATAACAGCAAAAACATCGAAATTTTTTAAAATAAAAAGAGATAAAAAAAATAAAAAAGCATTTACTTTTTTTATTGATATCAAAGTCTTTTTTATTTTTTTGATAAACAACTTGATGTTTAGTTTTTTTCATAATTTTTTATTTGAAATATATTTGATTCCAAAAATCAATATTTATGAAAAATTCCCCCTATATATATATATATAAGAACAAATAAAAAAAACGTCAAATAATAAGAACAAAATATTAAAAAAAATTGTTTATTATTAATTATTTATTTAACATTTCTTAAATTTTTTTAACAAAAGGTAGGTTATGAAATTTAAGATCAAATATTCATTAGTTTTATTTTTTTCGTTAACTAGTTTCATTTTTCAAACTAATTTTTTTGCAGCTATTGAAAATGCTGAATTTCCATATATTATTACAAATGGTCTAGGTCAGTATACTTATGATCTTTGGACAAAAAATGATGGCACTAATGATATAATTCAAGTAGCTAGCAGCTCAGATTATGGAGCTAATTGGAATACACCAATAGATTTGTCAGCAGCTGGTCAAAATGCTAAAACCCCATATTTTACAAATGATTCAACAGAAGTAAATGTTTTTGCAATCTGGGTAAGATCGAATGGAGCAAATGATATTATTCAATTTTCTAGCTCTCTTAATTATGCTCAAACCTGGACTAGTCCTCAAGATTTATCAGCTACTGGGCAAAACGCTTCAAATCCACATATGATCACCAACCTAATTGGAAATCATGTATATGCTATTTGGGCAAGATCGAACTCAGCAAATGATATTATTCAGTTTTCAAGATCTTTAGATTATGGCCAAACCTTTTCAAATCCGGTTGATTTGTCAGCTACTTTACAAAGTGCTAAAATGCCTCAAATTGCAACAAATATTAATCAAAATTGTATTTGTGCGATTTGGGCAAGATCAAATGGAACAAATGATATTATTCAGTATAAACACTCGCAAGATTATGGTGCAAATTGGAACTCAACTGTAGATTTATCTGAGACAGGCGAAAATGCAAGAAATCCAAGAATTATTACTAATGGAACCACTATTTGTGCTATTTGGGCTAGACAAGATAATGAAAAGTATAGAGCTCAGTTTAGGAAATCAACAGATAATGGATCTACATTTTCTGATGTTATAGATCTATCACCAGATATGTTTTCAGTGAACAATCCTAGAATTGTCACTAGCAATGACGCTAAATACATTTATGTGTCTTGGTATATGTTTGATGGAATGTTTACAGATGTTCATGTTGTGGTTTCAACTGACTATGGCACAATTTTTACAGCTCCTTATGTATTAAATAAATATGGAGAGAATTGTAAAGATACAGATATTACAACGGATAATAGTGGAAAAAATACATATGTAGTATGGGCTAGATCAAATGGATACAATGATATTGTTCAAATAGGTAAATCAACTGATTATGGAGCTACTTGGACAACATATGGCATGGATTTATCTCAAGTAGGTCAGGACGCAAAAAATCCAAGGGTAATGACTAATCAATCCGGCAAAGAAGTCTATGTTAGCTGGGCAAGATTCGATGGAACAAAAGATGTAATTCAAGAAGTTCATTCAAATGATTATGGAGTAACTTTTTCTATTCCAAAGACAGTTTCTAATTAAATTTGAATAAGAATTTATAGGCGCTTTATTAAGCGCCTATATAAAACTATGTGCGCCCGGCAGGACGCTGTACTAGAGAGAGAAAGTCTCCTAAAACACTTGTTTAAGAAAAATGTGTAAAATCAGGACTTGAAGTCCTATTTAGTACAAATTATATATTGATATATTCGATAAAATTTTTATATAAATCATTAATATATAGATATTTATTTAAATATTTTCAATTCTTGACAAATCATATTAAATGGGATAATATGGAGTTCAACTCCAAAATAACCGGGAATAAAAAAAATGTATCATCGTTTTATGTCTAAAGAATTAGAAGATTTAGCCAATCATTACCCAGTTGTAACTGTTATAGGGCCTAGACAAAGCGGCAAAACTACTCTTGTTCGAAACAGTTTTCCTAATAAAGCATATGTTAATTTGGAAGCTTACGATATTCAAGCAATTATTAAAGAAGATCCAAGAGGTTTTTTAAAAAAATATCCCGATGGAGCTATATTGGATGAAATTCAAAGGGTACCTGAGCTTCTCTCATACATACAAGTAATTGTAGATGAAAATGAAAGAAAGGGATTATTCATCCTTACTGGTTCTCATCAACTTCAGCTACATCAAGCAATATCTCAATCACTAGCTGGAAGAACTGCTCTTCTTTGTTTGTTGCCTATGAGCTTATCTGAATTAAAATCAGCTGGAATAAACATGCCTTTAGATGAAATATTACTAACAGGTGGATATCCTAGGATTTTTAAAGATAGATTAGACCCAACAAAAGCTTATCGAAATTACTTTCAAACATATATTGAAAGAGATCTACGCCAATTAATTAATGTAAAAGAACTTATCCAATTTCAAAAATTTATTCGTCTTTGTGCCGGTAGAATTGGTCAATTATTAAACATAGTAAGTGTTGCAAACGATGTAGGTGTAACTTCCAAAACCATAAAACATTGGCTCTCTATTTTAGAAGCATCTTTTGTAATAATTCGACTGCAGCCATATTATGAAAATATCGGAAAAAGAATGATTAAATCACCTAAAATATATTTTACAGATGTTGGATTTGCAACTTATTTATTAGGAATAGAAAACACAACACAAATAGAGCGAGATCCTCTAAGAGGAAATTTAATTGAAAATTTAGTCATATTAGAGTTAATAAAACATAGATTTAATCAAGGAAAAGACCATCAACTATATTTTTTTAGAGATGTACATGGCCATGAAATAGATGTGATTTTTCAAAGAGGAAGCACTCTTATTCCAATAGAAATTAAAGCCTCTCAAACTTTTAATAAAGAATTTTTAAAAAATTTATATTTTTTTGAAAAACTATCAAAGGGTCGCTTTGATCATAGAGGTTTTCTTATTTATACCGGTGAGTTAGAACAAAGAGTAGGATCTTTCGAAATTATAAATTACAACCATGCAACAGATATATTTTTAGAAAATTAAAAATTTAATAAAAATGTTATTATTTTAAGTTCATTTTCGTCCAAAGATGAGGACTTTTTTCTATTTTATGTTCATCTGAGCTGGAGCAAAAATTTTGAGCGCTCATTTGGGATCGATTAATTCGATAAGAAAAGGCCAAATAATGAATCTGAGAGGGATTATAGCCCATCAGACAAAACTCAGGAATAAAAATATCTAACATATAGTTTTTTGGCTTTATAATAGAGTCAACTAAAAGATCCGAGCTTGAACACAATTTATGCATATCATCGGCTTTAAAACGAGTAATCTCTTTAGCTTTAAATCCCTGTATGTTTTCACAAAAAAACACAAAATGATGACAAAATTTAGTTAAATAGCCTTGAGTTTTCAAAGCTCTGGTATCTATAAAAATCTCGATTGAATCCCCTCTTCTAATTTCGGGATAAAAAGATTTTTTAAAACTAGTTTTAACATCAAAAATAAAATGTAGCCCTTTTTCGCTGTACGCCATATAGACTTTAGCAAACTCTTCTTCATTTAAAAGCTTAGAAAAAGATTTGAGTCTATAATTTTTAGATAAAAGTTTCGCTTTAGACTTGTATTTCAAACAATCTATTGTAATATCGAAAAAATTAACTACTTTTAAATTTGGAAAATTCTCAAACATCTTTTGATAAAATTTGGATACATTTTTTTTCTTCAAATCTTTTTATCAATTTTTTCGCAAGTAGAGATGATGTTTCGGAGTAAATTGCATTTTTAGCTATTTCAGTTTTACTATCTTTATCTTTAGAGGTACTAAAATTATCTAAATAGAAAAATTCAATATTTGAATCAGCTATATGTAGATTGGAATATTTTTTCTCACCCATTGAAAATATATCTTTTTCTATCCAATTTGGTTTTTTAGATCTTGAAATCTTTTCATCTTTGCAAATCAGCTGAAACTGCTTTGGGGCTAACTGTTTATAATTTTCATTTATCTTTAAATTTTTTGCTACATTTGCAGTATATGGATACGCTCTATATTGAGAGAGTTTATCTAAAGATCTATCTTTTGTTAAATTTAAGGATCTTAATGTATGTATAGTATCTGAAAAAACGATTTCACCCACTTTAGTTTTCACAGATTGAAATGTTTTAAAAGAGCCATCTTCATTTTGAAAAGTTTCGATATTTTCTCTTAAAGCTAAATAATTTTTTTGCAGAAAATTTTCTAAAATTTTATCAATAACCTTATTTTCTTTTGCTTTTTCAAAAGAGACAATTTTTTTATTAGAATCTCTATTATTTACTCTTATAGAATAGAAATTGGTCTCATCATCTGAGTATTTCTCTAAAATATCTTGTTTATCTAATAGAGCTACTAATTTATTTTGATCTTTTACAGAGATTGGAAGAGTTGGATTTTTTGAGCTGATATAAAAATCATATTTTTTATCTGATTCATTTTTCAAAGCTTCATCTATAATATTTGGCTCATCTTTAACCATCAAAATTCTTGCAAAAGCATCTATCTCAAATTTTTGCATCATATTCAATTTATCAATAGCAGTTAATTTATCATCTTTTGTTTTTGCATAAGATAAAAAAGTAAATTTATTTCTTAGTTGATTCCAGCTTTTATCTTCTAATTGCCAAAAATACATATCTTTAACTTTTACCCTCAAAGCTGCTTTTTCAATATCTATATGTTTAACAGAAACACTATATTTTTTTTCTATAAGCTCTGGATACATTTTTTCAATATCAGAAATATTTTTTAGCTTTTGATTTAAACCTAGATCTCGATCTCGATCCAGATCTAGATCCAGATCTGATGAATTATCTCTATCTGTGGTAGCTGTTAAATACATTTCAAAAAGCATCAGATCTTCAAAATTTTTGATTTTCAAACTATTTGGCAGGCTATATAATTTTATATTCGCATTTGTTTTGCTATACTTATCAAACTCATCTAAAGCTAAATTATCAATTAAAGTATTGTTTGCAACATCTTGAAAGTATCTTCTAAATAACATAACATCTCGCCAAACAAGAGCTGCTTTTTTCTCATCGAGACCTAAATAACCTAAAACATTTTTGTAATAACTATTTATAGATTCTTTTGCTTTTTCATCTAAAGATGCATTTAAATTAGCTACTAGATTAGCACTAGCTTCTTGAATAGATACATCATATCCCTTTGTTTTAGCTACGATAGATGTATTGATGATAAATTGTGAAATTAAATCTAAAAAGTCTTTTCCAAACCAGTCTTGAGCATTTTCATATCCAAAAATTGCAATTGAATCTTGGTATAATCTTGGATCTTGCTCTATCTTTTTTTGTCTTTCTTGAAAGACCAAAAACCTTCTAATAGTTTCAGAGGGAAGTTTCATTTGCTCATTATATAAATCTACTAAAAGATTTAAAAACTTCAAATTAACCTCTTTTTGAGATTTTAACTCTTTTAAAATATTTAAAACATTTGGGCTATACATCTCATAGATTTTAGAAGCTGATATCGATGAATCATAAAAGTGTACAAATGGAGTATATTTTTGAATCTTTTCTAATTTTTTTTCAAAAGAGGGTTTTAAAACATCGAAATATTTTTCGAAAAATACTTTTGCGAGATCTGTTTTAAAAAAATCATTTCTCAAAACACCATCATTAAATAAATTGGGTCTTAAATGATTATGTCTAATGCTCATATCAGCAAAATCTGTCGCTAAAAAAAATGAAAGTCTTTGAACTTTGGACTCTTTTATTTTAGAGCCATCTATAGCTGTGGCAATATCTCTATCTTTAACTTTGTTTACTTTATCAAGTACACCTTGAGTTCCAAAGAATGAAAAACTCACAATGATAACAAAAGCAATAAAGATAAAAAATATTTTTTGATACTTTCTAAAAAATGTTAGCATAACAAATCAAACTCCTTTTAATACGCTTTAGCAAAAATTGCTTTTGTTTTAGTACTTTTCGAACAAAATATGCATTTACCTTCCTTAAAATCATCTAATAAAATGCATCTTGCAGTTACAGATAAGTCCTCTTTAATTTTTTTCTCATGTTTTTCATCTAAACAAAAATAAGTTTTTGCAAATCCCGCATGAATCTCTTGTTTACCACTATTTTTAGATGCAAAAAATTTATAAAACTCGTCCTTTGATGTAATCTCTTTAGTGTTCTCATTTTGAAATTTTTTCGCTTTTTCAAACATCTCATTTTGAATATCATCTAAAAGTTTTTTAATATTTTTAATAAAATCTTCAATTTTTAAAGATTTTTTTTCAAAAGTGTTTCTTTGAATAAGAAAGACACTATCTTTTTCAATATCTTTAGGTCCAATTTCTAAAATTAAAGGTACACCTTTTTTGATCCATGACCATTTTTTCTCACCACCTCTAATATCTCTAAGATCGATTTCAACTGACAACGTATTATTGTGATAAACTATATCTTCTAAATCCTTTTTTAACTTCTCACAAACACTTAGTACCTTGTCTTTGACATCATCTGAGTGAATAACTGGAATAATTACAATATGAGAAGGCGCAATTTTCGGTGGCAGAATAAGTCCATTATCATCTGAGTGAACCATAACTAAAGAGCCAATAACTCTAGTTGTTAATCCCCAAGATGTCGTCCAAGCATACTCTAATTTTCCATTTTCATCTGAAAAGTTAATATTAGATGCTTTTGAAAAGTTTTGTCCTAAAAAGTGTGATGTACAATCTTGCAGAGCCTTTTTATCTTGCATCATAGATTCTAATGAGTATGTATCTACTGCTCCTGGAAATTTTTC
>JAAKFX010000046.1 GCA_011064865.1 Candidatus Anoxychlamydiales bacterium | reverse complement strand
TAATTTGAAAGATGCTGCACAGTGTGTTGGAGCATTGGGTATAAGTTTATCATTATTATATTCAATCTCAGTTGAGACAGCTTTTCAATCTTTAGCAGCGCTGCAAGTGTTATAACAAATCAATAAATATGATGAGTCTTTCCCCTCTAGACTTTTTTGGAGAAGATAAGAAAAAAGTTACTTTTAAAACTGTAGCTTTATCGGTAATTGGACTTGCTGGAGCAATAGCTATTAGAGATGGACATGGCTGGAAAATTACGGCTCTTTCTGTCGTAGGATATGTAACTGCATGTCAATCACCCCTCCCTAAAGGAAGGGGCTTGAACCGTGAGGATTGAGGGCAACTGGTTGATTAGGGGGCAAAAAGAAAACTTTATGCAGAAGTTAAGACGAAGAGGGGAACAAACTTTAACTCTCAAATCTATGTTTTTTCATCTGTTTTTTTAATTGTTTTTCTCTTTTGAGAAGATCGAAAAAGCTGTTAGACTCAGCTACAATAACATTAGATAGTAAAAATAGACCAATAAGGTTTGGAAGAGCCATAAGACCATTCATAATATCTGCTATTGGCCAGACAAGTTTTATACTAGATATAGCGCCTAAAAAAACAACTGCGATAAAAAAAACTCTAAAAAGAAATAGATATTTTTCATGAAATAAAAACTCGAAACATTTCTCCCCATAATAAGACCAGCCTAAGATGGTTGAAAATCCAAAAAGCACTAAACCGACAGCAACGATAAACCCACCAAAAGGCAAGGAGCTTGAAAAAGCTCTCATCACTAAAGGAGCACCATTTAATAGTTCATTTGAACTATTTGTTATTCCGACAACATTTGTAACAGCTAAAACTAAAACTGTAATTGTGCAGACAACAAAACTAGATAAAAAAACGCCTGACATAGAGATCAGAGCTTGGCGACCTGGAACATCTGTTTTAGCAGCAGCGGCAGCAATAGGAGCGCTACCTAGACCTGCTTCATTTGAAGATATACCTCTCGCTATTCCCATTTGAATAGCAGCCATAATACCGCCTCCAATTAAACCACCTTTTGCAGCTTTAAAAGTAAAAGCGCTTTTTATAATTAAAATAAGGCCAGAGAGTATTTTATCATGATGAATTACAATAATGCTAAGCCCTCCTATTATGTAAATCAAAGCCATAATAGGAACTAGATAAGCATTTACTTTTCCTAAATTTTTTATACCGCCGAGTATTACTATTGCGGAGATAACAGCTAAAATTATTCCTGTTATATAGTGAGGCAAGGCAGTTAGTTCATATAGGGCATCTGAGATAGATTGAGATTGAATAAGATTACCACCTGCAAAAGAGGCTAACATTCCGAAACTCGCAAAAAAGGCTCCGAGCCATTTTAGCTTAAGAGCTCGATGGATATAATACATTGGCCCGCCGGCCATTTTATTTTTTTTATCTACGACTCTATATTTTACTGCTAAAATCGCTTCTGAGTATTTTGTAACCATACCGATAAAAGCTACAATCCACATCCAAAAGATAGCACCGAACCCTCCAGCTATTACTGCTGTTGCCATACCTGCGATACTACCGATACCGATTGTTGCAGCGAGAGCTGTCATGAGAGCTTGAAATTGAGAGATATCACCTTTAGCTTTTTCATCATTTCGAGAAAAGGCAAGTTTCAAAGAAGTAAATAGGTATTTAAGTTGCATCCCTCTTAATCTTATTGTCAAAAAAATACCAACGATTAGAAGGATATAAATTAAAAAGGTATCCCAAAGATAAAAATCTATTTTTTCAAAAATCTTAATAATGTCCATTACTATATTATTTTTTCCTCTATTAAGAACTCATTTACGATATCATATATTTTTTGTTTATTTTCATCTGCTAGATAAATAAGTTTTTTTATTTTTTCATCAGTTATTTTACCATTTAGTTTTTTTAGCTCTTTTTGAATTTGAGGATATTTTTCTAAAACCTCATATCTTACAATTGGAGCTGCAATATAAGTAGGCCAAGCATTTTTATTATCTTTTAAGATTTGAAGATCATATTTTTTAATTTTACTATCGGTTGAAAATCCATTTGTAACATCTACAACATCGCTATTTAAAGAAAAATATAGTAGAGATTGATCGATAATTTCATGTTTTAGATTTAATTTGTATACACTACTTAGAGCTGAAATTTCTTCTCTTATTGAAAATTCTGGATCAAGGGCAATTTTCAGATTATGAGACTCAATATAGTCTTTAAGATTTGAAAAAGTAAAAATTTTTAATTTATCACATTTTTGTTTTTGCATTAAAAGAACATATCTATTTTCAAAACCGAAAGGATCTAACCACTCAATATTAAATTTTTCCAAAAAGATTTTTTTCAAATAAGCAAAAGAGTTTTTTTCATCAAAAGTATTTTGTTTTAAAATAGAGAATAGAGCAGTTCCGCTATATTCAGAATAGAGGTCTATATCTTTTGATTTTAAAGCTTCAAAACAGATTAAAGTCCCTTCTAAATTGAATTTTCTTTTAACTTTTAAGTTCGTATTTTTCTCTAACAAACTTGCAATAATCTCAGATAGAATTTGATTTTCTGTACAGTTTTTAGACCCTATAACTATAGCATTTGATTCTTTTTGTTTTTGATAAACATCAAAAAAAAGAGAGGAGCAAATAGTTATTAACAAAAAAATGAGCAAAATAAAAAAACGCTTTTTAAAGATTTGCATGATCGTCTCACTTTTTAGAAGAATACATTAACCACTTACTAATGATAGCAAGTAGCCAATCGAAAAAAATTGCTAAAATCGCACAAGGGATTGTGCCTGCTAATATTAAATTGACATTCATAGATCTGAGCCCTTGCATGATAAGATCGCCAAGCCCACCAGCGCCAACTAGTGATGTTAAAGTAGCCATACCGATTGTCCAAACCAAAGAGAGTCTGATACCTGTCATGATGACGCTTAAAGCTAAGGGAATCTCTACAGAAAAAAGAATTTGTTTTGATGTCATTCCCATTCCTTTGGCAATATCTTTCATTGTAGGATCCACATTTTTTATCCCGTAGTATGTATTGGCTAAAATTGGCAGTATTGCATATAGGCTCAAAACAATAATTGCTGGAAAAAATCCAGTAGCAGGTAGAGCTATAAATTTTCTAAGTAGCACTAAAAAAGCAACAAGCAAGGCAATTAAAGCTAAAGCTGGAATGGTTTGCAGAGCAGATGTAAGTTTCAAAACAAAAGCTGCAATTTTTGGATATCTACTTTTTGCAAGTATTACACCGATTGGCACAGCGATTGCGATTGATAAAAACAAAGAATATAAACTCAGCTGCAGATGCTGCCAAGTTTTAAATACTATAAAAGAGCTAAAGTTATTAAAAATATCTATCATACTTTTTCTTTGAGTAGATTAGAGATGAAATTTAATAGATCTTTTCTATGTAAAAAACCTAAAAAAGTTTTTTTATCAAAAATTGCAATATTTGATTTTTTAGTCTCTTTAAATAGATCTAAAGCATCGATAATAGAATGGCGTAGAGTTAATTTATTTTTTTGATCAGAATAATTGATTTTTTTTGAAGGTTTATTTTTATTAAAAAATTCAAATATATTCGTTGTCATTAAGCTTAGCTGAAATTTATGGTATCCTAAAAACTGTTTTACAAGTTCATTTTTCGGATTTTTTACAAGCTCTTTTGGAGTCGCTATTTGAAGTATTTTCCCACCATCCATCAAAGCTATTCTATCTGCCATTTTTACAGCTTCGAACACATCGTGAGTTACAAAGACAACTGTTTTTTTTATATCTGATTCTAATTCTAAAAACTCATTTTGAACTTGCTCTCTTGTAATTGGATCCAAAGCGCCGAATGGTTCATCCATTAAAACTATAGGAGGATCAGCAGCTAGAGCTCTCAATACTCCGATTCTTTGTTTTTGCCCACCGCTTAGCTCTAGGGGAAATCTATTTTTATATTCTTCAGGATCAAATCCAAAAAGATTGAGTAGTTCATCTACTCTTTTTTTTATTCTATCTTTACTCCATTTTAAAAGTTTCGGAACTATAGCGATATTTTCAAAAACAGTCATATGATTAAAAAGACCAATGTACTGAATAGCATATCCGGTTTTTCTTCTAAGCTCTATTGGATTGATATTTTCTATATCAACATTATCAATAAATATTTGACCCGAGCTTGAATTTGTAAGTTTATTGATCATTCGCATTGTAGTAGTTTTTCCACAGCCGGAAGTACCAAGTAAAACCAAGGTTTCACCTTTTTTTACTTCGAAGCTGATATTATCTACAGCAATTAGATCATTAGAATAAACTTTTGATACATTTTTAAATTTTATCAAAAAAAACTCGCCTTAGCTTTGATAATTATCTAGCTAATGATAAAATGTTAAAATTTAGCAAAAGATATAGATAAAAACCATATGAAAAAGCTCATTTTGCCAACTTTTAAGAAATTAAAACAAAGATTTTATCTAAAGGATTTTGATCAAAAATTTTTAGATGATACAAAGAATTTTTGTAAAAACATTTTTATGAAAAGGCAATTAAATAAATTAATTGTCTTTACAGGCCCTTGCTCTATTCATAATCCTGAGGAAGCTATTTTATATGCTAAAAAGCTAAAAAATCTTCAAAAAAAATTAAAAAACATTGTTTTAATAATGAGAGTCTATTTTGAAAAACCTAGATCTCAAAATTCATGGAAAGGATTTTTATATGATCCTAACTTAGATGGCTCTTTTGATATTAAAAATGGAATTGAAAAAGTTAGAAAACTTTTAATAGACATCACAAAAATGCAAGTGCCTATTGCTACAGAAATATTAGATCCCAATGCTTTTTTATATTTTGATGATCTAATTTCATGGGGTTTTATAGGAGCTAGAACGAGCGCATCTCAAATCCATCGCCAAATAGCATCTAAAATATCTATACCAGTAGGTTTTAAGAATCCAATAGACGGAGATGTAAATACAGCTATAGATGCTGCAATAGTTGCTAAAAGCTCACAAAATTTTATTTCCTTAAATGAAGATTCTAAAATATGTCAAATCTCATCTAAAGGAAATCTTTTATCTCACATAGTTTTAAGAGGCTCTAAAAAAACTATTAACTACGATAAAAAATCATTAGATCAAACTCTAAAACTGATGAAAGATAAAAAGGAGAGTTTTCCAATAGTTATAGATTGTTCACATGGCAATGCTCAAAATGATTATACATCTCAAATCAAAGCTTTTAAATTTAGTATAAATTCTATAATAGAGAAAAAATATCCAATAATCGCTCTTATGTTAGAGAGCAATTTAATTCAGGGAAATCAAATATTCAACCCCTTACATTTAAGATATGGTCTATCTATCACAGATCCTTGTATTGATTTTGAAACAACTGAAAATCTAATATTAGAAGCTGATGAAAAACTTAGACTACAGACTCATCATCATCTTCGATAATTTTGACATCCTCATCTTTATTGATCTCAATAAGCTCTTTCCAAAACTGATGCTTCCACTGATCAACTAAACATCCATCTTCATTATAAACATCAATTTTGTAAGTTAATATTTTTTTAGATTTATCATCGCTATCATCTTGAAATCTATAAGTCTTATATCCTCTTTTAAATTCCATTTTATGCCCAAAAACATCCTGTTGATTATCCCAAAATCTAACTGTTAAAATCATATTTAGATTCTCTCGAAAAAGACTCAATGGAAAATCCCAAGCAATAGATAGAGTTTGCCCATGTGGCGGATGTTTTTGTCTATAATCTGGGGTATGAGTATGTGAAGATGCTAGATAATCTCTATCCATCTTTTCATGTTGCACATATAGATGATTTTTATAACAAGATGTAGATAGAACTAATACACATAATATCAAATATTTAATTTTCATTTTCAAACCTAAAAAAACCTATCTTGCATTTTTTTCATCAAAAAGAGTAGCATTTTTTTATACAAATATCAAATGAAGACATGCAAATAAAAGATCAAACAGTAATGGGAGTAGTATTGTCTGATACTAGAGATAAAGTTTTGCTTATTCAAAGAAGAGATGTACCTGTTTGGACACTCGTCGGAGGCGGTATAGAAAAAGATGAATCTTTAGAAAATGCTATTATAAGAGAGCTTTGTGAAGAGACTGGATACACTACAAAAGTTATCAAAAAAATCGGAGAGTATACACCTGTTAACAAACTCACAAAATATACCCACTTATATGAATGTAAAATACTATCTGGAGAACCGACTTTATCTGATGAGACTAGAAAGATAAATTTTTTTGATATCAATAATCTTCCAAAATTGCTTCCCCCACCCTATCCAGAGTGGATTCATGATGGTCTAAAAAATGAAAAAACATTAATTAAAAGAAATCTAAAATCTGTAAACTATTACACCTTAATAAAAAATCTTTTCTTGCATCCTATTTTAGTCGTTAGATTTTTACTCACAAAAATCGGTCTTACAATTAATAGTTAATTTTCACTTCACATCATGAAGATCAGGAGTAGTATTATTTGAAAACAGGATCAGTACTACCTTTTAAATAGAATTCAAAACCTCCATTACTATAAACAGCTCGAACTTCATTATCATCTTCTATGACAATTGTGTGAGTTTTAAAACTCTCTGGCTCATGCATACAAGCTAGTCTCATTTTTTGAACACAATTTACAAAAAAAGATGATGGAACTACTAAAAATCTTCCATCTAATTTATGTAATATTTTCCAAACATGAGGATGTACTGAAATGCTATTCGCTACTGTCTTTGCAGTATATTTAAAATAGGGTCCTAATTCAGGGTCCCCTACTATCTCAGCTTTTCTATCAGGCTTAGAAACACTCATATATACCTCCCTTCTTAAAAACACACAATTTAAACCACATCAAAAAATAAAAGAAAAGAATAAAAATTATTTTATATACAAAAGAGATTCACTTAAATCAATAGTAATTACTTTTTAATTAATATTATTACAAAATTAATTATTACGTTTTTATTAACTTTCTTTAATGTAAATCAATTAATAAAAATGTTATAATATAAGCCAAAAATATACGGATTATTATATGACTACAGCAGTAGCAGCTAGCATCCCACATCCACATATTCAACATGATGTGGTATTTGGAGATAAATACTTTAAATTTGCACGTGTTACCATTGATTCTACTTGCAAACTATATATAGCGCTTTTTTATAAAGCTCTCTCATATAGCACCTGGATTTTTAGCAAAGATTATTATGCTTATTACAAAAATAAAGCCATATTTTACTTTGCACAAGCAATATCTAAACCCTATTCATACAGCATTACTGGAGATAAAATAATTGAATTTAGTTTGAATATGTTTTCATCTTTAAAGAATAGAGATTTTGTAAAAGTTAAAAAATTTGAAGATCTAAAATCTTATTATGGAAAAGATACAATTAGTTTATGGGAGAGTGTTGGAACTGAGAAAATTCCATTAAAAAAAGATTCACTAGATGCGTTAAAAGATTTATCTGATGGATGTTGTGCAGGTATATCTTTAGACTTTATATCAAATTATCTAAAAGAGATAAAAGCTGGAAAAACTCCAATAGATGCTATTAAATCTATTTCTTATCGTTTCAAAAAAGGAGCCTCAAAAGAGGCTGAGCTTGCTCAAATCTTTTATCAATTTTTAGATGATTCAGCTTTCGTAGCTGCCAAAATCAAAAAAGCTAGTGAACATCTTGAAGAAAGTAGTAAGAAATTCTTTGAAAGTCTCAAACAATTAGAAGATATTCAAAATCTAGATGAGTTGTATAAAGCTAGTGAATTACTAATAGAAGAAACTCGTAAGAGTGGGCAAGAACAGATGAACAACCTAGCATATGGAAAAAGCTTAACATATAAACCAATAGCTAAAAAATTTGGGCTAAATATTCAAAAACCCAATACTTTAGCTACTACAATCAAAGACAAAGATAGAGTGGCTAATTTCAAAGAATTTGTACAAAACCTACCAAATGGAGCATATTTAGTTCAAGTACCCGAACATGCATTTATTTTTATAAAAACAGATAATGATAGTTATATTTTTGATCCTATTTTCGGAAGTTTTAGGATTAAACTAGAAGATAACACTCTTTTCAATCTATGCAAAGATTACTTTTTTATTAAAAGAAGACCAACTGAGTTTATTAACTTCAATAAATGCGAGCTCATATAGGTAAGTTTATGAGAGTATTATTAACAGCTGGATCATGTATCTCTTATCTTGCAAAGAGAATGCATCAAGATGAACAAGTTCCTTTTTGTGATCAAAACTTTAAACTGTGTCGTCTTGCGATAAATTCAATTTTTAAATTCCCTCAATATATGTTTTATATAAGTGCAAGCTATGTAAGTCGAAGATTTAGCGAAAATTATTCCACCTATTATAATGAATTATCAGCTCATTATTTTGAACAAGTGAGAAATCGTATTACAACATACAGATTTATGGGAGAATCAGTTATCAATTTTAATTGTAATCATTCATCTTCAAGGATAAATGGAGAATTTTTCCATGTAAAAACTTTTGAAGATTTAAAAAAAATATATGGTGAGAGTGAAATTGATCGCTGGAATTCTACCCTTCCAGATGAATTGTCTTTAGAAAATGATTTGAAAGTTCCATACTTATTTCAAACTGGATGTTGTTTTGGAATTTCATTAGATTTCATCAACAATTTTTTAAAAGCCATAAAAGCTGGTAAAACTCCTTTAGATGCTATTAAATTAGTTTCTTGTCGATACAAGAATGGGGCACAAAAACAAGCCGAATTAGCCCAAATTATTCATGTTGGATTAAAGTCTTTAGATTTAATTTCTAGTACAAAATTGCTCGATGATTATGATCGAGCTAAAGCTATTGAAATTCAAAAAAATCATGATGAAGAAGTTGTAAAAATTCAAAAAGAATATGATGAAAAATTTCAAAAATTAAACGAAAGTCTAGAATATATAAACAAATTTATAGATTTAAGAGGAAATTTTGAAGCTAATTCTTTCCTTATTTATATTGAGCTCATGAAAAAACATAAAAATCCCTCGTTAGCTAAAGATTTACATTCATTAACACAAAATTATTTACATGATATAATAAGTCTAAAGAATAAATTTTCCCCTGAAATATTTGAATATCAAAAAAAGATCTATTCAAAAATCAATAATTTAGTATCTGAAAAATATGGACTTAAAATAGCTCAAACTATTGAAATATCTATAGATCATAATAACTTTTTTAATGATATCATAAGCTACTTTGTTAATCTAAAAAAAGGAATCTATCAAGTTGATTTACCTCAACATTCATTATGTTTTATAAAAACAGACAATGAAAACTATCTTTTTGATCCAAATTTTGGAACTTTTAAGATTGATTTGGAAAAAGATGCTTTTTTATTTTGTAATATTATTGCTCAATATTATTTTGAATCAAATCATCAAAACTCAACTATTAGATGCAATTTATTCGAACTACTAGAATAACTTGTATTATACAAATTTTAATCCCCTTGTAAAATCTGCAGTGATGAAGAAGTTCCAATTCTACTAGCGCCGGTTTCTATAAATAAAAGAGCCTCTTTTAAAGTTTTAATACCACCAGATGCTTTTACTTGCATGTTATCGCCAACGGTATTTTTCATTAAAAAGACATCTTCTATTCTAGCGCCACCTTTAGCAAAGCCTGTGGAGGTTTTTACAAATTTAGCATTAGCGAGTTTTGCGATTGTGCAAGCAGAGGCGATCTCGAGAGGATTCAAGTAGCAAGTCTCGATGATTACTTTAACTGGGATATCTTTGGATAGATCTACAACAGCTTTGATACCTTCGAAAACTTTTTTGTAATTTTTATCTTTTAAAGCTATAACATCCATTACAAGATCTAGCTCTTTAGCGCCGAGATCTATTGCTTTTTGAGCCTCATTTGCTTTATCTATTGGTGATTTGTTTCCTAGGGGAAAATCAACAACTGTAATAGGAAGAGGTTTTTTATTTTTGAGTTTATTAACAACTATGGGTAAGAATTCAGGAAAAACGCAGAGAGCTTTGAAGTTATATTTGATAGCTTCATCGCAAGCTTTTTCAATCTCTTCTTTTGTTGCATTTTTTTGTAAAAAAGTATGATCTATATATTTGGCTATATTATCCATAAGGACCTAACATTTTTTTTGGGTTTACGATCTCATCAAATGTTTTCTCATCCATCATATTAAGCTCAAGTGCAGCCTTTTTTAAAGTAATATTTTCTTTATATGCTTTAAAAACTATTTTTGTAGCTTTTTCGTAACCTAAAACTTGATTCAAACTTGTTGCTAACATTAGATTTTGATCTAAATTTTGTTTTATTCTTGTAAGGTTTGGTTTTATACCTTTCAAGCAGTGCTCTAAAAACGTATGGGAGACATCTGAGAGCAGTTTTATAGATTGGTGTAGATTATATACTTTCACAGTTCGAAGAACATTTAGCTGAAAATTCCCAGAAGCATTAGCCATGGAGATCATGCTATCATTTGCCATAACTTGCATAGCAACTAATTTTAAGGATTCGCATTGAGCGGGATTTATTTTTCCTGGCATGATAGATGAGCCTGGCTCATTAGCAGGTAGAATGAGCTCACCGATAGCGCATCTGGGTCCAGATGCTAAAAGAGTAATATCGTTGGCAATTTTAAAAAGTGAGACTGCTAAATTTTTTAAAGTTGTGCTCATATAACAGACTGCATCGGAAGAAGATATAGCTTGAAAAAAGTTATCAGATGCACAGAATTTTTCATCTACCATTTTTGCTATCTCAGAGATTGCAATTTTCCCAAAATCTTTATGAGCATTCACACAAGTTCCTAAAACTGTAGCGCCGAGGGGGATTTTATAAAATTTTTCTAAACTAAATTTTATATTATAGATAGCTTCTGTTATAGCTGCTGAAAAAGCTGAAAACTCTTGACCGAGAGTCATTGGAACTGCATCCATAGTATGAGTTCTACCGACTTTAATTATGTCTTTAAATTCTTCTACTTTTACATCGAAACCATTTTTTAAATTATCTAGAGCTGGAAGCAGTTTATTTTTAACTAATAAAAAAGTTGAAATATTAATAGCTGATGGAAAGGTATCGTTTGTAGATTGAGCCATATTAACATCATCGTTTGGATGAAGAGGATCTTTTTGCCCTAAAGGTTTATTTGTTTTTAAAGCAGCAATATTACAAATAACTTCATTGACATTCATATGGGTAGGAGTTCCAGATCCTGTCTGCCAGATTTTTAAAGGAAAATGATCGTCATATTTCTTATTTAAAATATCATCGGCTGCAGAAACTATTAAATCTTTTTTCTCTTTGGAAAGAAGATCTAATTTATGATTTGCAATAGCTGAAGCTTTTTTCACCATTGCATATGCATAGATAATCTCTAGTGGAATATTTTCTTTT
>JAAKFX010000045.1 GCA_011064865.1 Candidatus Anoxychlamydiales bacterium | reverse complement strand
TTTTTATATTTAATCTCTCCGCTGCTATAACTTGATTTTCATTTACTAGCTGCCAAGATAATTTATGTAAAAAATCTAAACGTTTATTTTTTATGTATACATGAAGCTTTGATAGTTTTTTTCTAGCTTTTATCCTATTTTGTGATTTTTTGAGTTTTCTAGATAAGTTTTTTTGCCTAAGCCTTAATTTTTTTAGAGCTTTATTTAATAGTTTAGGATTTTTTATATTATTCCCATTGCTATCTGAGAGAGTAGCTATTATGCCTAAATCTATTCCTATTTTCTTCTTTTTAAACTCTAATGACTCTATTTCTTCTTTTACTATTATTGAGATGTAATATGTATCATCTGTTTCTTTTGTTATCGTTAATGATGTAGGCTCTTTTTGGAATTTTCTTGACCATCGAATATTTAAGGGTTTTTCCATTTTTGCTAAAGTAATTTCACCATCTTTATATATGAAAGATGTTTTCATATATTTTGAGCTTTGTTTATTTCTTTTCTTTTTAAAATTTGGGTATTTGGACTTTTTTTTGAAAAATGATGAAAAAGCTCTATCTAAATGCCTAAGAGATTGTTGCAGACATACTGAAGAGATCTCTTGTAGCCATGGATATTTTGTTTTTAAGAAAGTTAAAAATTTTGATGTATCGTTGTAATTAATAGATTTTTTTTCTTCTTTATAAGCTTTGCTTTTTAAATCTAAAAAATAGTTGTAAACCATTCTCGTACATCCAAAAGTTTTCTCAAGTATTTCTTTTTGCTTTTTTGTCGGATAGAATCGATATTTATATGCTTTTTCAATTAGATGATGCATTATAACATTTAAAATTTTTGCTATGTATTTTAAAGCTTCATTTATACACAGTCAAGCGTAAAAGTTATTTTTAGCTTCTCATCTCTACCAGACAGAATTTTCTCGGCTATTAAGGATAATGCTTGGTAATTCATCCCTTCCCTAAAGGAAAGGGTCTTCTTGCTATAAAATGATAAAATGCTTTAGATAATAATCAATTTTTATTGATCTTATTGATCTATAAAAGCTAGTTTTGAAATTCTAAGATCTATAGTTTTTGGATTAAATCTAACTATATCAGCTGTAGCTTCAAATAAACTCGCTTGATTTTTATAATCTTTAATTATTTTTTCTCTAAGAGCAACATAGTTCGAGATTTGTTCTAAATAGTTGTTCATAGGGAGCCTTAAAATTTTAGGAAAGACAAAAAGAATCTCTTTTTGATTTTTATTTATGCTTATCTCTTCATCTACTTGCATAATTATCTCTCTTTTGCCATAGCTTTGAGCAAAAGCTCTAGAAGTATCTAAAAGAGTAATTTTTACAATATCTGTAAAACCGCTATTTTTTAATTTTTGTAAAATATCAATAGCGAGTTGTGCTTCTTTTGTATCTATTTTTTTATAACCTTGAAATTCATCTAAGTTAAGATATATTTTACAAAGGTTCATGTTTTTAAAAACTTTATGATTCGGAAATATATAGCCATTTTCATCTATCAAAACGTCATCAAAATCAAATAATTTAGCAATCGGAGCTCTCAAATCGTAATCTACAAAAACACAATCAGGTTTCTTCTTTTTTACACTTGGGTTTAAAATCACTGGATTTTTTAAAAGATTTTGAAGTGCTCTGTTTTCATCAAATAAAAATATATTTGTAGGATTATCTATAGATAAATTTAAAAGCTCAGAAATATAATCCACATCTAAATTTATGTTTTTTGGATTTTGATAGATTGTTTTAATGTTATATTTTTCATATACAACTCTATTTCTTTTATAGCTTTTCACTTTAGAAAATATCAAAAAGTTAAATCCGGAGATAAGAAATGTTGAAAGGATTATCCAAAAAACTGCTCTCGATTTTGGTATTTTTTTTGCCATTTTTTATCTACTATTTTTCTAATATCTTATTTTTTCTTTTTTTATGCATAGCTAAAATTATAAATTGATCGATCATCTTTTTATTATCATAGCCAATAAACTCTAGCATCTTAGCAAATGTAGAGTTATTAGACGAGAATCCAGGAATTGGATTGACTTCAAAAAAATAGATCTTTTCATTTTTATCTATAAAAAAATCAATTCTAGCAAAACCATTTAATTTTAAAGCTAAATAGACTTTTTGGCTTAGTTCTTTTATTTCAGCTTTTTTCTCATCGGATAGATCTATTGGGATCTTTGCAACTATTTCTTTTTTCTCATATTTATTTTCAAAATCGTAAAATTCTCCATTTGTTAGCATTTCAGAGAGCTCCCCGATTTCAATATAATCATTACCAAAAACAGCAGTCTGAATCTCTCTGGCATTTATTTTTTCTTCAATGATTAAAGATGTATCTACTTTGAAAGCTCTATCTAAAGCAAAAGACAATTGATTAATATCTGTAACTACTTCAATACCTAAAGAGGAGCCTAAATGATTAGGTTTAACAATTAGATCTAGATCTTTAAATTTCTTGTTTATCTTCTTTAATATTTTTTCTCTATTTTCTCGATAGTCGATATGATTGAGCTCAATAAAATCTAAAGTATCGACTCCATTTTTTTTTGCTATAGTTTTAGAAAAAGCTTTATCCATAGCAATAGCGCTAGTATAATAATCGCAGCCAACATATGGGATATCTAAAGTTTGTAAAAACGCTCCTATCATACCATCTTCGCCCAATGGGCCATGTAAAATATGAAAGCAAATATCGCAAGTAAGTAGCTCACTTAAAATTTTATTATCTATAATTTTTGAAGATTTTTTTACATTAATATTTTCATCTATATCTTTTTGAAAAATCCATTTTCCATTTTCTAAAATTTTAAAATATTTTAGATCATATAATGATCTATCAAATCCTTTGATATAGTTTTTTGTAGATCGTATTGAGATAGAGTGCTCATTAGATTTACCTCCATAGATAATGCCAACTGTAAATTTTTTTATTTTTTTCGTATAAGCTTTATAAATATCTCTAATTTTTTTTGATATATCACCAGCACCCATAGCAATAACAACATCGAATGGAATAACATTTTTTAGTAGATAATTTTTCAGATCTTTATCTTTTATATGAGAAACATTTAAATGTTCATTTATTCCTTTTTTTCGAATTTCATCGACTAAAATTTGTTCGTTTATATTTTTAATAGGTTTTTCTGATGCGCTATATATATCTGTAATAATGAGCTCATCTACAGCTCCAAAAGAGTTTATAAAATCGTTAAAAAGATCTTTTACTCTAGAATACCTGTGAGGCTGAAATATGCAAAGCAGCCGTCTTTCTTTAATAGATTTTCTAAGCGATTGTAGAGTAGTTTTAATCTCTGTTGGATGGTGGGCATAATCATCAAAAAATGTAGCCTTTTGATGCTCACCTATTTTTTCTAATCTTCTTTTCACTCCTAAAAAGCTCTCAAAAGCTTTTCTAATGGCCATTTCATCAATATTTAGCTGAGTAGCTAGTCCAAACACCGCAAGAGCATTTAAAACGTTGTGAGAGCCTAAAAGATTGATTTTAATATTTTTAAAAGTTTTATCAAAAAATTTGATATCGAAAGTAGTTTGAAAATCTTTTATACGAACATTTGAAGCTCTCAAGTTTGCTTTTTTAGAAAAACCATAAGATACCGCATTTTTTACATTGAGACTTCTTAAATTTGCATCATCGTAGCACCAAAAAATCAAATTCGAATTTTTAGCTATTTTAAAAAACTTTTTGAATGCATTTTTTAAATTTTCAAAAGTCTTCCAATAATTTAAATGCTCTTTTTCTAAATTTGTAACGATAGCAGCAAAAATCTTATTTTTTACATTTATAAAAGAGCCATCGCTCTCATCTGCTTCTGCTATAAAATATTTATCTTTTCCTAAATGAGCATTACTATTTTTAGAATTTAAAATGCCACCGAGAACAAAAGAAGGATCTAAATTACTCGTAAAAAAAACCTCTGTAAGCAATGCTGAAGTTGTTGTTTTGCCATGCGTTCCGGTTATTAAAATATTATCAGAGCCCCTCATTAGCCGATCTAGAAGATCTGATCTATGAAGTATTTGTAGATTTAACTTTTTTGCCCTTTCATATTCTTGATTTTTTTTATCTATAGCAGTCGATACTATTACAATATCATTTTCATTTATAATTTCTTTTTTGTGACCGATTGCAATTTTAGCGCCTTTTTTTTCCAGCTCTTTAATTATAGCGTTGGATTTAATATCAGAGCCTTTAACCTTATTTTTTTTTTCTAGTAAAAGACTGGCAAGTGCGCTCATGCCAATTCCGCCAATTCCTATAAAATGATAAAAATCTTTCATTTTTTATTTTTTCCAACATCTAAAATTATGGATGATAAATCTTTTATATTTTTTTTATCTTGCATAGCTTTAAATTTTTGAATATTTTTTTGAAAAAGACAAAGCTTTTTTTTGTCATCTTTAAGATATGAGACAATTTCATTTAAAAGAAGATTTTTTTGCAGCTTTTCTTCAGTTAAAATAGATGATGATTTAACAAAAGTTTTCATGAAAATTGCATTCTTTAATTGATGGTCATCTTTGGCTTTTTTAAATGGCACTAAAATTGATGGTTTTTCAAAATAGATTTGCTCTGCAATCGAGTTTGCGCCAGCTCTAGAAATTATAAGATCTGAGATCATATAAAATTTCGATAGATCTTTTTCAAAATGACTTACATATGATGCGATAGCTTTTGCTTCATAGCAGTTTTTTGTACTCTTAACATCTTTTATATCTCCAACTATATGGATAACTTGAATTTGATGTTTAGTTTTAAGCTCCTGAATCGTTTTTTTGAAATTTTCATTTATAATTTTCGAGCCTTGAGAGCCTCCATAGATCAAAATTGTAAAAACATCTTTTTTTAGACCGATCTCATTAAAAAAACTCTCATCTATATTTTTAAAATTTTTCCAAGGAAGCGGTTTTACTAAGATTTCATTTTTTAATCTGTTTTCTCTTTCAAATTGAGTACATAAATAGATAGCTTTTTTAGCAAAAATTTTATTAACTTTGCCAAGTATAATATTTGAATCAAAAAGAACAATTTTTTTTCTTAATATGTAGCTTGCTAATATTACAGGAAAACTATGATACGATCCAAATCCCACAACAACATCAGGCCTATATTGAATTAAAAGTTTTAAACTTTGTAAAAAGCCAATAAAAATTTTAAAAAATGCTGTAATGAGATTTTTTTTACTAATGGGAGATGATAAAATATCTTTATATGCATATCTATTTTTTGGAAATACCTTTTTTTTAGATATATCATGCGCAGCAAACAAAATTTGAGAGTTTTTTTTTAATTTGTCAGCAAGATCTATGGCTGGAATTAAATGTCCTGCTGTTCCAGATGCGCTAATTAAAATTTTGATCTTTTTTTCATGCATTTTTTTACTTTTGTTTGTTTTGCAATACTAAGTAGCAAAAATATAGCAATAATATTTACCATCAAAGATGTACCGCCTTGAGAAAAAAAAGGCAGGGTTACCCCTTTACTAGGTAAAAGTCCAGAGACTACTCCAAGATTTAAAAATGCTTGAAATGATATCAAAAATGTTAAAATACATGCTAAATGAAATCCTTTTTTATCCTTAGTTTTCATAGCTATTGAAAAACCTGCATATGCCATACACATATATAAAGATATCAAAATCGCCATGCCCAAAAAGCCAACTTCTTCTGCATAAATTGCCGCAATATAATCACTTCTCGCCTCTGGAAGATAATCTAATTTTTGCAAACTCTCACCGAGACCTCTACCCAAAACTTTTCCAGATCCAACAGCGATTTTAGCTTGATAAGGTTGATGACCTCTTCCTTTTAAATCCAATTCAGGGTGTAGATAGACATTAATTCTATTTCTGACATGACTCATATTATAGGCTGTAAAAGATCCCAAAAGAGTCATAATAAAAAGAGGCACAGCCCAATATAAAAAACGCACCTTTGTTAAAAAGCATGTAACTACTAGAGTTGTTAAAATAATTACCGTAGTTCCTGTATCTGGCTCTAAAAGTATTAAACTTATAGGAATCAAAGATACTGCGATAATTTTTAAAAAAGTTAAAAGTTCAATAGATTTTCTGTGTTTTCCAATATGATAGATAAAATACATTGGAATGATAAATTTAGCGAATTCCGATGGTTGCAAGCTAAGTTTCGATATACCAACCCATCTTCTAGCTCCGTTTATGGTTTGACCTATTTTGGGAACAAAAACTAAAACTAAAAAAACAATAGCACCCCACAAAAGATAGGGACTTATTTGAATGATCTTTTGATATCCGATGAAATAAATAACAAATCCAATACAAATAGCAATCAGCGCAAAAATAAGCTGTTTTATCAAAGCGAAATGAGTATCTACTTTTAAAGATTTAGATAATACTTCTGCAGAAGTTGTATTGAAAACCATTAAAGAGCCGCAAAAAAAGATGATTGCGCAGCTGACGATTAAAATCAGAGTAGTTTTTCCCATAGTTTATCTAATACGCAATTTGTCGCCTGGTTTTAATCTCCTTGCTTTTTTCTCATCTAAATTATTCAATTTCAAAAGTTCATTTGGTTTTATTGAATGTTTTATAGCGATAGTATATGGATTATCCCCTACTTTTACTACATAAAACTCACTTTGAGTTTTTTGAATAGGTCTTATCTCTCTTAAACTATCTATTTTTTGAATAGTATTTGTTACTTTGGGGATTAAAAGTTTTTGTCCTATTTTCAAAAAGCTATTTTCTAAACCATTTAGTTTTGTAATTTGAGCTATTTTAACCTGATTTGCTCTAGCAATTCTCTCTAGAGTATCACCACTTTTAATAATTATTTCAAATACATCTTCTTTATATGTTGGTATTTTCTCAACATTTCTAACAACTTCAGGCAATTTATATACAATTTTCTCTTCTTCTTTTTGAATAGGTTTTGCATCTATTAAATTTTTCTCTTCCATTAAAGAGACGAACTGATTTTGAATATCTTTTTCTGTATCTTCGATAGCTGGTTTTTCTTCTATTTGATTTGTTTTTGCTGCAAACATCTCTTTTGCTTCAATCGCAGTTTTTTCTAAAATGGTAGATGTTGCCATTTGTTGATCTTCAACACTACTTTTAGTAGTTACAGCAGAAATAAATAAAACAGCTATCAAAGCTGCATTTACAAGCACTGAAATTATAATTGTATCTCTTCGAGACATTTTATTTTTCCCCCAATAAACTTACAATTTTTTTAAAATTTTTCCCTCTATGCTCAAAATTTTTAAACATATCAAAACTTGAACATCCTGGAGAAAGCAGGACAGATTCATCTTTTTTAGCTAACTCAAAAGCTTTTAAAACAGCTGATTTTAAATCTTTTTTTATTAGCACATCAAAACCTGTAAGTTCATTTTTTATTTTTTTGGCACTTTTGCCTATTGCTAAAATGCATTTTACTTTGCCTATAAAAGCTTTTTTCCAAATCTTATAACCAAAGCCTTTATCTACACCGCCAGCTATCAATATAATTGGTGTTTTTATTTTTTTCACCGCATATATAACAGAGGCTACATTTGTAGCTTTACTATCATTGTAAAAAGAAATATCGTTTATTTCACGAACAAATTCAAGTCTATGCTCTACTTTTTTAAATGTTTTTAAGGCATTTAAAAAATTTTGCTTTTCAATTTTCAAATCCAAACAAATTTTTTGAGCAATATCTTCGATATCCTCTTTCACTTCTTTTATATTAATTTTATTATTTTTTACAATAAAGCTTTTTACAACTTTTTTTGTTGTATATAAGATTTTATCTTTTTTCAAGCATTTTAAAATATTTAACTTTTGATTTGCGTAGTCTTGAAAATTTTTATATCTATCTAAATGATCAGGAGTGATATTTGTGATAACAGCGATATCAAAAAGTTTTGTTTTTATATTTTCTAGCTGAAAAGAGCTAAGTTCTAAAACTATTAAATCTTGAGCCTCTAATTTCAATAGATAAGAGCACAGAGCTACTTTAATATTCCCTAAAGCTACAGCTTTTATAGAATTTTTATTTAAAACATGTTCTAAAAGTTTACTCAAAGTAGTTTTACCATTTGTTCCAGTTATAGCAATGATTTTATTTTTTAAAACTTTTGATTTTTTTATATATTGAAGAGCTAGCTCAATTTCAGAAATGATTTCAATGTTATTTTTTTTCGCTTGTTTTACTATTTCATGATTGGGATTAAACCCTGGAGAAATTACTACTTTTTCAATCTCTTTAAAATCTAGATTTGTGAAATCTGGATTTCTGAGATCTAGATCTCTTAAAATTTTTATCTTTTGTTTTTTTATTTCATCATCAAAATTCTTTTCATCTATATGGTTATCATCAAAAACAATTACACTTTTATTTTGTTTCAACAATAGCGCTATGGCAGCTTTGCCACTAAGGCCTAGTCCTAAAATCAAATATTTTTTTTGCATAATTTATTGAAATTTCAGCGTTGCAACGCCAATTATAGCAAGAAGCAAAGATATTATCCAAAATCTAATTACAACTTTTGACTCTGGCCAACCTTTATACTCAAAATGGTGATGCAAGGGGGAGCAGAGAAAAATTCTTTTTTTATTTCGATAGCGGTAGCTTAAAACTTGCAAAATGACAGAGAGAGCCTCAACAACAAAAATCCCTCCGATAATAGCTAGTAAAAACTCACGTCTTAGAAGTATTGCACTAATTCCGATAACTCCACCGAGCGCTAAAGAGCCTGTATCTCCCATAAATATTTGTGCAGGAAAACCGTTATACCATAAAAAGCCCAAACAAGCTCCTGCCATAGCGAATAGATAGACTGCAATCTCTCCACTATGTTCGATGTACAAAATATTTAAATATTTTGCCATTTGAATATGATTAGATAAAAAAGCAAATAGACCTAAAGCAGCAGCGACCATAACTAAACAACCGGCGGCGAGACCATCTAATCCATCGGTTAAATTCACAGCATTAGAGCTTCCTGTTATTACAAAAACCATTAAAAGAAAGATAAAAACTATAAAAAAACCCTTTAACACAATAGGTTTCTTATAAAAAGGAACATATAATCTTGAAAAATATTCTTTAGCAGTTAAATTTACAGGTTTTGCAGTTTTAAAAGTGTTCATTTTTACATTTTCAGTTTTTATTTTTGTGATATTTTCTTTAGCAAGAGGCCGAGAGAAAAAATCTTTTTTTATAAATCTATCAGCTGATGGCCACAATAAAAACAGAGCGATAAACACAGAAAATACGAGTTGCAAAAAAAACTTTAATTTCGATGGCATACCTTTAGAATTTTTATGTTTTAATTTCAGATAATCGTCCAAAGCTCCAATTAGCCCGAGCCAAAGAGTTGTAGATAACAAAATAAGAGTAAAAATGTTTGTTAAATCCATCCATAAAAATAAAGAGATAAGCATAGAAAACAAAATTAAAATACCTCCCATAGTAGGAGTATCTTTTTTCTTTTCATGAAGCTCTGCGAGAAGAGGGCATGTCTCTTTAGATCTAATTTTTTGTCCAATTTTCATAACGTATAATTTTTTTATTACAAAAGGACCTAAAAAAATAGTAATTATAAGTGAGGTAATAGCAGCTAAAAGCATTCTAGTAGAAGCGTATGAAAACACAGAAGGAATAGAGCTATTAAAAAGGCTATATAAATATTTTATAAGTATTAGAAGCATATTAATCTACCACCCAAAACCATCATAAGAAAATTGAAAGATATCATCAATTGATAAAATCAATAATTTTTTCCATCTTTAAAGAATTCGATCCTTTGATCAATACAACATCATCTTTTTTTAAAATCTTTTTTAGATGATTTGCTATAGATTCTAAATCTGAAAAATTTTTAACATTATTAATATTTTCAAACTCATCTCCAATACATAAAATTTCATCTACATATTTTTTAGCAAATTTCACAATATCAACGTGTACTTTTGCAGATAGTGGTCCATAACATCTTTGAGAGCCTAAAACAGCTATTTTTCTGCCAGATGTTTTTGGCAGGTTTTTCAAAGCTGCAAATGTCGCATCTGGATTTCCGTTATAACAATCTTTAATAAATATTTTGCCATCTAAATTTATCTTTTCAAATCTCAAATCATATGCCTTTAAAAGGTGGAAATTTTTAAATATATTTTCATATTTTATATCTAAAATTCTACAAACAGAGATTGCAGCTGTTAGATTTTCTAAAAAATGAGTCTCTTTAAAAGGAAGTTTTATTGTTGTTTTTTTTTCCATTTCATAAAAAATCTCATTTGAAATATCTAAATAAAAATCAGCTGTTTTATCATAGATTGAAAATGTCAAATAATTGTCATCTTTAAAAGCATTTAAACTCATGAGTTTTTTATTGATCAATTTTATCTTGGTTTTTTTATGTGAAAATATCTCTTTTTTAGCTACAGCTAAATTATCTATTGTTCCCAAATCCCCTACATATGTAGCTAGCTGCAAGACAATTGCAATATCAGGAGGCGCTATATTTACAAGCTTTTCAATTTCTTTGGCCTTATCCATAGCCATCTCTAGCACTAAATAATCAACATTTTTATCCATGTTCAAAATAGCGATTGGAAGGCCCCTTTTGCTATTATAGCTCTTATTCGTTTTAGAGACTTTAAACTGAGATGCTATCAAAGTATGTAAAAACTCTTTGGTAGTTGTTTTTGATGAAGTTCCTGTTAATGCTATAATTTTAGCTGAATATTTCTTAAGATTCTCAGCTGCAAGAGCTTGCAAAAACCCTAAAACCTCATCTACTTTAATCAACTGAATATCAAGGCTTTGTTCTTCAATTTTATAACTACTATCTACAACAGCTGCGATTGCTCCTTTTTTTGCTACCTCTTTTAGGTATTTATGGCCATCTGTTTGCCCCCCTTTTAGAGCAAAAAAAATATCGCCCTTATTTATAAGTCTACTATCTATCTGATAGCCAGCAGCTTTCAAATTAAATACTTTTTCTACATCTTTATCCATCTGTATATCAGCCTCTTACGTCTTAATTAATTATTAAGATAATGTAAAGATTTTCTTGAAAATTAATTCAAAAATATAGTATAATAATAATAGAAATTAACAATAAAGATAATAATTTTATGTCATCAGTAACAAGAAAAACAGCCACATCAAAACCTGACAGCTCAAGCTCTGGATCTACTCCTAGAGCTACAGCTACAAGCGGATTCAGTGGAACAGCTAAAAAAACTTCATTTCAAAAGAATGCAATAGAGCATAGTTTTGCTGAGGCTGAGAGCGAATCTTTAAAAGATAGAAAAGTAGTTGCTTTAACAAGACCGAGAGAAAAGGAATCAAAAAAAGTTGATGTACCTAAGTTTGAATGTAAAAAGAAATTAAACGAGAAATTAGACAAGTATAAATTTTTTAAGCTTTCAGGTACAGCTCCTATCAGAGCTGCTATAACAGGTCCCTTAACAGCACTTGAATACATTTACTTGCCATGTAAATGGGTAGGAAAAAACTCATGGGCTGATGAGTCAAAAGAGGTAAAAAAACCAAATTGGCATACTGATATAAAGGTTTTAAAACCAATAGTTAGTGCTGTAAATAGCGTAGCTAGAAAAGCTATGTCTGTAAAACAAAATCTAGAGC
>JAAKFX010000044.1 GCA_011064865.1 Candidatus Anoxychlamydiales bacterium | reverse complement strand
CTCTAATTGTTTTTGCAACCTCTTCAACAATCTTTTTCTTGTTTTCATCCATTTTAAAAAAAATCCTTTTAAATAATTTAAATGACTAGTTTCAAATAGATGTTAAAAATTTACAAGAAAAAAGACTAGTTCTATAGCTATAAGAGTATATATTAAAAAAGACACATCAATATCCTTCTACTTGAGGTGTTTTATAATTTTTTAATCATAAAGCAGCTGCTGTTGCAATCGCTGCAAATGGAATAAAACAGACTCTATTAAATATACCTGTTATGGTACCTGCCAAATTATCTAATCTTGTCCTCATTGCAGAGTCTTTTGCAAATATTTTAGCAACATAAGGAGTGTTTAATAAAAGGCCAAATCCCATTACTAAACCAGCTGTTATTGGTGAACCTAAGAAGAAAGCCGGAACAGCTACAGCTGCACAGATTAAAAGCGTTGCTAAAGATTGAATTTTGTTATTCAAGCCATTAGAGGATTCATCCCCTTTTATATATTTAAAAATTCTTTTTCCTGTCCCAGTTATACCTACCGCTCCAATGACTGGAGAGAGCGCTAAACCTGTAATAATTATTGGAAGTGAGAACATAAAAATTATCTCCTTTTATAACGTATTATTTTTTTCTATTAATTATGTTTATTACATTTTATATAATAAAAAATATTATATTTATAATAATATTATAGCAAAGTCTGCCTTATAATTAAATTAGAAAGAAATAATTTGTAATATTAAATAATTTAATTAACTTAAACATTTATTTAACTGGCTAATTAAAAATTAATTTATTATAATAAATATTATTACTATTTTTAAATGCAATTAAATATTCTTTAGTATTGAATATAAATAATGATGATTTTATACTTTTGCCAATTTATTCATTAAAAAATAACATAGGAAAAAAATATGTCAGTGTCAAGTCTTACTAGCCTAGTAACATTAAAAGACGATTCAAAAGTACCTGTAAGTACTCTTCAAACTGTAGCAAACTCCCTTAAAGCCTTGAATGAAACAAATGGTATAGCTCTTTATGATTTGTTTCAAATATGTAGAGATCCTAACTATAAACCAAAAGCAACTCCAATGGGAGATTCTACAACAATACTAAAAAAGTTTAGTTTAATGGAATCTGATGGAAGAATTCATCAAGATATAAAAGCAATTGTGTTAAACGCTCTTCAACTAGAGAGAGAAGTTGATATAAAATTAGTCTCTCCAGTGAAGAAAGTTTAGATTGAACTTCGTAAAAGATATAGTCTTTTAAACTTTTTTTCAGGTAAAAATCTACACTTTTAAAATCTTTTTTGAACGATAGATTTTATTTATATTTGGTAAAAACATCTTAGATGTTCATCCTACTTTAAATCAAAAAAGCTTAAATGAAATTATTTTATACATGTAAATAAAGAAAAATTTAGTTTAAATATTACAAAAATTACTACTTTTAATCTTTCTCTTTTAATAATTCAGCAAAATCAATAATTTTGTAAAAAATGTTCGGAAAAACACATTAAACTTCATTTTGCGAACAAAAATAAGAGGCAAAAAATGTTCGCAAAAAGCTATTTTTTAATATTTTCAATGTAATTTTGAGTATCGCTGTATAATATTTGACTTTGTAGCTATTTTAGTTTAAATTATTTATCTATAAATCAAGTATTTTTGAGGAATTTTAATATGATATCTAAAGATATTCGAAGAGGATTTTTAAACTATTTTAAGACTCAATCCCATACAGTTGTGCCATCGAGCTCACTTTTGCCGCAAGATGATCCAACACTTTTATTTACAAATGCGGGAATGAATCAATTTAAGGATGTTTTTTTAGGAAAGAGCAAAAGATCATATAAAAGAGCAACGACAACTCAAAAATGTATTAGAGCTGGAGGAAAACACAATGATTTAGAAAATGTAGGTTTTACATCTAGACATTTAACTTTTTTTGAAATGCTTGGAAATTTTTCATTTGGAGATTACTTTAAAAAAGAGGCTATTGGGTTTGCATATGATGTCTCTGTAAATGTTTTTGGGCTTGATCCAGATAAAATATGGGCAACTGTTTATACAGATGATGATGAAGCATTTGAGCTGTGGCAAAAACATCTTCCAATTTCTCGAATTGTTAGATTTGGAGAAGAGGAAAATTTTTGGGCTATGGGAGATATTGGACCTTGTGGACCTTGCTCTGAGCTTTTATATGATAGAGGAGAGAAATACTCAGATGCTAAATCTCCTATATATGATACTACAGGAGAGAGATTTTTAGAGTATTGGAATCTAGTTTTCATGCAATTTAATAGAGATGAAACTAAAAAAATGAGCCCCTTGCCGAATAAATCGATTGATACAGGAGCAGGATTAGAGAGAATAGTTGGCTTAAAAATGAAAGTAGAGTCTGTTTTTGAAATAGATATCTTTCAAGAGCTAATTCATGAAATTGAGAAAATTTCAAAAATCAAATATGACAAAGAGAATAAAGATCTTTCGCCAGCTTTTCATGTAATATCGGATCATATTAGATGTTTAGCATTTGCGATAGCAGATGGAATAATTCCAAGTAATATTGAAAGAGGATATGTTCTTCGAAAAATACTTAGAAGAGCTGCGAGATACGGAAAACTATTAAAATTAAATGAGCCATTTTTAGCAAAAATATTGCCAACATTGAGCTCTATTATGGGAGATGATTTTGAGGAACTAAAAGCATCTGAGAGACGAACAGCTGAAATCCTTACATTAGAAGAAGAGCTTTTTATAAAAACTCTAAATAGAGGCGGAAGCTTAATGCAAGATACTGTATCTCGAGCTAAAAAAGAGAAAAGACAAATTTTAGGTGAAGAGGCATTTAAATTAAAAGACACATATGGGTTTCCGATTGAAGAGATTTTACTACTCGCAAAAGATGAACATTTAAAAGTAGATCTTAAAACTTTTAATGACTTGGAAAATGAAGCAAAAGACAGATCAAAAAAAGCACAAGAAAAGCATTTACAAACATTTGATAAAAACTTTTTTGAAGATTTCACAAAAACGCACTCTGAGAGCATTTTTGCGGGACATAAAAGTTTTGAAACTGAAAGCACTATTTTAGCTATTATCGACAAAAACGAATTCACAGATGAACTATCTTTAGATGAGTGTGGAATTATTATATTAGATCAAACCCCTTTTTATGCTGAGATGGGAGGGCAAGTAGGAGATAGAGGAGAAATTTTTATCGGGGAAAATCTTTTCAAAGTAGAAGATACACAAACCCCCTATCCTGGAGTTATTATACATATTGGAAAAGTTACAAATGGTAAATTCACAAAAGGAAAAAAAGTAAAAGCAAAAATAGATATTGAAAGAAGAAAAAAAATCGAAGCAAATCACTCTGCAACGCATCTGCTTCATTGGGCTTTAGCAAAAGTTCTAGGTGAACATATAAAACAAGCGGGATCTGTTGTCGATGAAAAGCGTCTACGTTTTGATTTTGATCATCATAAAGCTCTATCTTTAAAAGAGATTCGAGAGGTAGAGAGAGTTATAAATGAAAAAATAAGAGAAAACATAAAAGTTACAGATTATGAAATATCTTTTGAAGAGGCTCAAAAAGATAACTCAATAAAACAGATCTTTGGGGAAAAATATTCAGATGTTGTAAGAGTTATCGATATGGGGTTTGCAAAAGAGCTTTGTGGCGGTGCTCACACAGCATATACTGGAAATGTTGGCTATTTTAGAATTTTCAAAGAGAGCTCAATCGCACAAGGCGTTAGAAGAATAGAGGCTACAACTTCGGCAGCAGCAGAAGATTTTGTCTATGATACAGAAGATGTTATGAAAAATTTAGCTATCAACTTAAAAGTTCCTGAAAATCGATTAGAAGAAAAGATACTATCTCTCATAGCTGAGAATAAAAACTTATATCTAGAGCTAAAACAAGAAAAACAAAAAGAGCTAAAAAATCTAATTTCTAATCTTGTTAAAAATGTAGAGAAGATAAATTCAGTTAATTTGATTACTGAAAAGATTTCAATAGATCCTAAAGATTTAAAATCTTTTTCTGAAACAATACTTCAAAACGTCAAGTCTGCTGTTATAGCGCTTGCTTGCAAGGTAGAAAATCGATATCAATTTTTTATTAAAATAAGTCCTGATCTAATCGATAAAAATATCTTTGCAAATGATCTAATAAATGAGATCTCACCGATCATAAATGGGAAAGGCGGTGGTAGAAAGGATACAGCGCAGGCTGGATCTACAGATTTTGAAAAGATTGAAGATGCATTTAATAAAATCAAAAAAATCCTACAAGAAAAACATTAGTGATTGCAAATCTTGAATCTGCATCTTTAGATTTTTTAATTGAGAATATAAAACCTAAAAAATACATTTTAATCGATAATATTTTAGATCCAGAAATCGCTACCATAATATCTTTTATAAATAAAAAATTAAAAAAAGATATTTTGATAATATCGACAGACAGAAAAAAAGATCTGCTTTATAAAAATCTATCATCTTTTAACAAAAATCTTTTAGAGTTTCTAGCTTGGGAGAGTCTGCCTTCTGAAGACATCAAACCGAGCCTTGATATAATTGCTCAAAGATTTGATGTTTTAAATAAGTTAATCAAAAGTGAAAAAAACAATATTTTAATATGCAGCTTGCATTCACTACTTCAAAAAACGATTTCAAAAAAAAGAGCAAAAGATCTTGTTTTAAGTTTAAAAATAAATGACACAATAGATTTTGATAACCTCATAAAAAAGCTTGTTCATTTTGGCTACACAAGATCAAATATAGTAACAGATAAAGCTATGTTTGCTGTTAGAGGCTACATAATAGATGTATTTCCAATTAATGAAGATTTAGCTACTCGTATAGAGTTTTTTCAAGATGAGATTGAATCTATTAGAACATTTGATATTGAAACTCAAAAATCTATTGAGAAAAAATCAAAGGTAGATATTTTTTATGCAGATGAGCTCAAGCTTTTAAAAGAAGATCTAGGATCGAAAGATCTAGGATCTTCAAACTTAGAATCAATTGTAAGTTATTTAAAAGATGATTTTATTGTAATATTTGATGATCTATATCAAATTGAAGATTCTTTAATTTCATTAAATAGTTTAAATATTAAAAAATCTAAATATTTTTTAACTTTTGATGAACTTTTAAAAGGTTTTGATAAAAACGAAAAGATCTATTTTTCCGAGAAGAACATAGATGATTTAACAAAAGTAAAATATTTAGATAAAGAGACAAATTTTCAAAATATTGAATTTGAAATTTTTCAAAAATTATTAAATACTTTTCATTTTGAACATTCTTTTATCTCTTATTTTGATTTTTTAAAAATCGATAAAATTGAAAATATTTTAGATCACATTCCAACTTTTTTAGAAAAAAAATTAAAAATTACATTTTTAGTACAAAATGAGGCTGAAAAAAAACATCTTTTAGAACTGCTCGCTTCAAAAAAGATCTTTTTAGATAAAAATATCCAAATTACAAATGGATTTCTCTCATCAGGTTTCATCATATCAGATATTTTTACTTGCATCATTCCTTATAATGAAATCACTAAAAGAAAAGTTATCAGAAGACAAAAGTTTAGAGCAGCATATCATATACCATATGCAGAGTATCACAATCTTCAAATCGGTGATTTAGTAGTTCATTTCCATAGCGGTATTGGTAAATATTTAGGCTGTGAAAAAAATACAAATCACTTAGGAATTGAAACTGAATTTTTAGTAATACAGTATGCTGAGAGCTCAAAATTATATGTTCCTCTCTCGCAAGCTCATTTAGTAACAAAATATATTGGAGCTGCAGAAGAGAGACCCGCATTGACTATTTTAGGCTCCCCTAAATGGCAAAAAACAAAAGCTCTAGCTCAAAAACAGATCATTGGCTATGCATCTGATCTTTTACACATCCAAGCTCAAAGAGAGCTAGAAGGTGGGATAATTTATGAAAAAGATTCAGAAGAGACAAAACTTTTTGATTTAGATTTTCCATATACGGAGACTCAAGATCAGCTAAAAGCTATCGAAGATTGCAAAAACGATATGACAAGTAAAAAAGCTATGGATCGACTAATTTTAGGTGATGTTGGCTATGGAAAAACAGAAGTTGCTATGAGGGCAGCTTTTAAAACTGTCTTTGATGGAAAAAGGCAAGTAGCTGTTTTAGTTCCAACAACAGTTTTAGCAATGCAACATTTTGATACTTTTAAAGAGCGAATGTCTTCTTTCCCAATAAATATTGATGTAGTATCGCGTTTTAAAACGGCTAAACAAAACAAAGAGACTCTTAAGAATGTAAAAGATGGAAAAGTAGATATTTTAGTAGGTACACACCGTCTTTTATCAAAAGATGTCTCATTTAAAAGTTTAGGACTTATGATAATCGATGAAGAGCAACGTTTCGGTGTTAGAGCAAAAGAGCATCTAAAAAAATTAAAAAAAGGCATTGATTGTTTAACTCTTAGTGCAACTCCAATTCCTAGAACTTTATATATGTCACTTATCAAAGTAAAAGATATGTCCGTAATCAATACTCCTCCACAAGATAGATTGCCTATCAAAACAATTATTGCTGAAAATGATGATGAAATCATAAAAAATGCAATTTTAAAAGAGCTCTCTAGACAAGGCCAAATCTTTTTTATCCACAATCGAGTAGAGAGTATTTATAACAGATTAGAGCACATAAAAAAATTAATTCCAAAATTAAATGCTTCTATTGTACATGGACAAATGAGCTCAAACACGGTAGATAATATTTTTCATAAATTTAAAAAAGGTGAAATCGATATCTTATTTTCAACAACTATTGTTGAAAATGGAATCGATGTTCCGAATGCAAATACCATCATAATTGATAGAGCCGATACCTATGGTTTAGCAGATCTATATCAACTAAGAGGTAGAGTCGGTAGATGGAATAGAGCAGCTTTTGCATACCTTTTAATTCCTAAAAATAGACAGCTCAGTGAAATATCTCAAAAAAGATTAAATGCTCTTTTAGAAACACCCGGCTTTGGCGGTGGTATGAAAATAGCAATGAGAGATTTAGAGATCAGGGGCGCTGGCGATATTTTAGGAGTAAAACAATCCGGTCAAATCTCAAACATCGGTTTTCATCTATATTGCAAACTTTTAAAAAGAGCAGTTTTGAGCATCCAAAACAAGAAAAAAACATCTTTTATTGAAACCAAGATGGAATTTCCATATAAAGCGTATCTGCCAGAAGACTACATACCACATGAAAATCTTCGTATGGAGATCTATTATAGAATTGGAGAGGCTCAGAGTTTTGAAAAAATTGATGATATTGAAAAAGAGCTCGATGATAGATTTGGAAAAGTACCTACGCAAGTAAAAGAGCTTCTCTCAATTAGTAAAATTAAAATATTTGCAAATCAACACTCTTTTACCTATCTAAAATTTGGAGATTTTTTGCTCTACTCAGAAAGACAACATCTAGATAAAAAAATCCAAAAAAACCTTCCTATTCCTAAAAAAACAGATATTTTGAAATTTGAAAAAGATGTAATTTTACTTTTAAAAAACAGTTTTGATCTTTAGTGTCATCGATTCTTTATTTCCGTTTATCTATTAAAATTTATTGGTTTAAAATCTATTTTTTTTATTATAAACTTAAAATTATTTTTTTCAAACATATTCCAATAGTGAGGAAAATCTATGTATAGAGGTTTATTAATTTTATTAGTTTTGAGTATATCTTCGCTTAAAGCAGAGCTAAATAGTTGCGCTAAGCCTGAGCCTTGTTGTGATATTCCAGCAGAGCCTACAATAGCTGCTTATAACTCCCCTGCAAGAATTGATGTTTGTGGATCTAAAGATACCTATCTAACGCTTAGTTTTATTTATTGGAAGATAGAAGAAAATATATTTGTTGCTAAATTTAAAGCAGATGGATCAGACACGACCAATAATAGAACAAAATATAGTACAATGGACTACGATTATAAACCAGGCTTTAAGGTAGGACTTGGATATAATTTTCTGTATGATGATTGGAGTGCATATATTGAATATACAAGATATCATGCAACAAATTCTGTTTCCAGAAGTAGACCTAGCTGGGCACAATTTATGGAACCTGTTTATAACCGGACAACAGCAACTTCTGGAAGTGAAATAGATTTTAAGCTTAAATTAGAGTATGACTTTTTAGATTTAGATCTAAGTAGATGGCAATATGAAGGTCAAAAATTATTATTAAAAGCATTTTTAGGACTTCATGGAGCTAAATTGGATCAAGACATCACATCTATTTTTAAAATAGATAGTCTTAGTGTTACAAATAATTCAATTTTTACTTTAAAGCAGTGGTTTATTGGTCCTAGGATTGGTTTTTTTTATAAATGGAAACTATTAGATTATCTTAGCCTTACAGGAAAAGGCTCCACAGCTTTATTATATCAAAAATTTACAAAAATATTTTTAAGACAAGAAGACCAAGATACTCTTCCTGCTGGAGCTACTACATTAACTACTACTGAGAGAAGCAGAAGTTCTGTAAATGGCCTATTTGAATTAATGATAGGGTTTGAATATGACAAATATTTTTATCGAAACAAATATCATTTTAATTGTTTAGCTGGATATGATCTTCATGGTATTGCATCACATATTTTACCCCCAGGTTGGCTGGCTTTACATGGTTTAACTTTAACTGCCAGATTAGATTTTTAATTTTATGAAAAAAAATAAAAAGTTAAAAACGAAGAGAAAATAATGAAAATTTTTAAGCCGATAATTTTATCATTCTTTTTATTGATCTTGCTCAGTTTTTTTTGTACCAGCTGCGGAATGCCCCCTGGAGGAGGTGGTGGTGGTGGTGGTGAAACTCCCACTGGAGAAGTTGATGTTGGAATAAATCGCCAACTTAATCCAGATCCTATAATTACTCCAGTTCCTTCTTAAATACGAAAAAAGAAAATTTAAATTGGTTTATAATTTTAATAAAAATAGATTGAGAGTAGTTCTAATTAATATCTCTTTTATAAGAGCCTTTAACAGATTTTTTCTGCAACTCTCTTGCCTTTTTTAGAATTTCTATGCCTTTTTCAACATGATCTTTGGTAAAATTCTCAAAAACAAATTCTGCACTTTTTTTTGTTTTAATACCATTTTCATTGAGAGGCAGATCTGATATCAAAAGCAGAACGCCTAGAGTAAATTTTCTTTTATAACTTGCAGTGAAAAGAGTTGCACACTCCATTTCGATGCCTTGTGCTTTCGATGCTTTTAAAGTTGTTTTAAAATCTTCATTAAACTCCCAAAATCTCATATTTGTCGTAAAAGTAATGCCTATATGATAAATAGCTTTTTGATCTTCTAAAACTTCAGTTACCGCTCTTTGCATCAAAAAATTTGCTAAAGCCGGCACTTCTTGAGGAAAATAATAATCAGATGTCCCCTCTCCTCTAATCGATGCCACTGGCACTAGATATTCCCCTACTTTATATCTTCTTCTAAGGCCTCCACACATCCCTAAAAGAATAGATGTTTTTATCGGCAGAAATGAGCAGATATCAACAACTAAAGCAGCAACTGGTGAGCCTATTTTAAAATCTAAAATACTAACTTTTTCTTTAGGAGAATGCGCAACTTTAAAAGTAGAGCCCTCAAAAATTTTAACATCTCTAGATTCAGCAAAATAATGAACGTATGTTGGAAAATTAGTTATAATTAAATTTTCTTGAAAATCCTCAGCTTTGCTACCGGAGTATCTCTCCAGCGTTTGCAAAGCAACTTCTTTTTCCATCTCATTCATATTAAACTCCTATTTTGTTAGCTTAGCGAATAATTATAAAAACATGCAAGGTTTTAGAATTTGCAAAATATTAAAAAATCCATCAAAATAGGAGATAAAATAAATTAATTTTTAAAGGGTATAAAATGAGAGAGCTATCTACCAATGAGATTAGATCATCAATGAAAGTAGAAATTGATAATGAACCATATGTTGTCGTATCTAATCAATTTGTCAAACCCGGAAAAGGACAAGCTTTTAATAGAATTAGAGTAAAAAATTTATTAACAAGTAGAACAGTTGAAAAAACTTATAAATCTACAGAAAAACTAAAACTAGCTGACGTTGAAGAGACATCGATGAGACTTTTATATTTAGAGCAAGATGGAGCTGTTTTTATGAATGATGAGACTTTTGATCAAATCACTGTCTCTTTTAGTGTCGTGAAAGATAATAGAATATGGCTCAAAGATGATACTGTTTATGATCTTATTTTTTATAAAGGTGCAGTTATCGATCTGATCCCCCCAACTTTTATGGAACTTGAAATTACAGAATCAGAGCCTGGATTACGTGGAGATTCAGCATCAGGTAGAGTATTAAAACCTGCTATTTTAGAAACTGGTGCTAAAGTCCAAGTGCCGATCTTTATAAATCAAGGTGAAAAAATAAAAGTCGATACAAGAACAACTGAATATGTCTCCAGAGTTTCATAAGATTTTATTAGATCGAGCTTTGATGCTCAAAAAAACGCGTCTTTTTTTTGATGAAAAAAACATAATAGAGGTTGATCCTCCTCATCTTGTAAAACATCCATCAATAGATTTACATATTGAATCTATCCCAGCCTCCCCTTTCAAAAATGATATTGCACATCTGCATACTTCTCCCGAATATATGATGAAAAGATTAATCGCTAAAGGATTTGAAAATATCTATTTTTTAAACCACGTTTTTAGAAAAAACGAAATAGGTCAAAAACATAACATTGAATTCACAATGTTAGAATGGTATCGATCTAATACAAATTTTCAAAATTTTATAGATGAAAACATTGATCTTATAAAACTTTTTGTAAAATTTAAAAATTTTATAAAAATATCTTATTTTGATCTTTTTTATGAAAAATTCAATTTAGATATTTTCAAATTTTTTGAAAAAAAAGATCTTATAGATAAATGTAAAGACTTAAATATTCAAATCTCTAATATTCAAAATATTGAAAAATCAGATTTATTAAATCTTCTATTTGATCACTTTTTTGAAAAATTTTCTAAAAAAGATGTTTTGTATTTAATCTATGATTTTCCAACTCATGAGGCTGCTTTAGCTAAAATATCTAAAAAAAATGGAAAAAAAGTTGCTCAACGATTTGAGTTTTTCTTAAATAATCAAGAGATCGCAAATGGCTATTTTGAGCTAAATGATGAAAAAGAGCTGCGAAAAAGATTTGAAAAGATAATTTCTATAAAAAAAAATCTCAGCTTAGATGAAAAGTTTTTAAAATCAATAAATCATATCGGAGATAATCTATATGGCATAGCTATCGGTTTTGATAGGCTTATGATGCTTAGACATTCTACTCAAAATATTGAAGATGTTATATATTGCTCTTATTTAAATATTTGAAATTCTAATTTTTCAAACAAAAGATCAAAATATTTATATAAAATATTTTTTGAATTCTAAAAATTAATCTGTTATTTATGAAATTAGATATAAAAAAATAGGAGATATAACTATGCCTGTTAATTTAAGAGGTAGAAGTTTTTTAACTTTAAAAGATTTTACACCTAGAGAGATTCATTATCTTTTGGATTTATCAAAAGATTTAAAAAGTAAATATAGAGCTGGAATAAAAGGAGATCTTTTAAAAGATAAAAACGTAGTTTTAATA
>JAAKFX010000043.1 GCA_011064865.1 Candidatus Anoxychlamydiales bacterium | reverse complement strand
CTTAGCAGCTCTTCTTTAACTCCCACTAGTTATTATCTCTACATTTTATTATATATTTTTGTTTTTATGTTAGATGATCTTATAGTCTTTTCAATTGCTATGGCCTCTTTGCATTTGATGAAGCTTACAACTAAATATAGCCGTTTTTCTCATCTAATAGGTGGTATTGTTCTATTAATTTTAGGAAGTCTTTTGATTTTTAAACCTGAGTTTTTGATGTTTTAAAAAAAAGTATATATATATATTTTAGAAAACTTTTCTGTCTATATTTAAAATTTAGCTTCTTGTTTGTATTGATAATCTTTGTTATCATTTTTTATCTTTTTTAAGTTAAGGATGTGCTATGGAAGTTGAAAATGTTCAACCTCAAGTAGAGCAAGTAAGCAAACAATCTAAAGTCTGGTCCATGCTTCAGATAAATATTGCTTCTTTTATTGGAGGGTCTTTTTGCGGATGCTATCTTGTTAGTAAAAATGATAAAATAGACTTAGGTTTCAATAAAATATTTATCACTATTGAATTTTTTTAATATTAACTTGAGCAATTTTAAGCTATTTTGATTGTTGTAAACCCAACAAATATATTAAACTTTTTACAAGTTTCCCTAGGTAGAAGATATGAATAAATCATCAATAGAAATTTATGACTACAATCCTCAAAAACATCGGGGCAAAATAGAAGTTGTTGGATGTTATATCGAGATTGACGAGTCTCTTCTTTTGCTGCAATTAGCTAATCAAAAGTTAGAGGCTGGATTTTGGGGTGTGCCTGCTGGAAAAGTTGAACAAAATGAGTCTCCAAAAAAAGCAGCAAAACGAGAGTTGTTTGAAGAGACTGGAATTGATATTGAGGATCTAGCTCACATAAAATGTTTAGGTGCATTATATGTAAAAAAGCCCAATGTCGATTATATCTTTCATTTGTTTAAAATCCAGCTTCATAAAACTCCTATTATCCAGTTATCTATAGAGCATCAAGACTATAAATGGGCACGGATGCAAGATATTGATAAAATGCCATTAGTCGAGGGCGCTTTAGAAGCTTTGCAAAAATATAAAAATTATACTCAACCAAATCTAGAGAAATCTTAAGTTACTTCTGCTTTTTTAGGAGATGCACTAGCTCCTGCTAATATCCCTCCATCAATATGAATCTCACTACCAGTCATAAAATTTGATTCGTCAGCAGCTAAGTATATTGCTGCATATGCAACATCCATTGGATCTCCTAATCTATGCAAAGGAACGGTAGCTTCTATATTTTTTAAAGCTTTTTTTCTAGTCTCTCCTGTTCCTAACATTGTCTCCCACATTGGTGTTAATATCGCAGCCGGATGAATCGAATTACAACGAATTTCATATCGTTTTTCCGCACAATAAAGAGCAACGCTCTTTGTATGATTTCTAACAGCTGCTTTAGATGATGCATAAGGTGCCGCTTCCGGAATTCCTACAATTCCAGATCTAGATGACATATTAATAATAGAGCCACCTCTATCTTTCATTAATTTGATCCCATATTTACATCCAAAAAAAACTCCATCTAAATTAACTTTATGTACTCTCTGCCAATCTTCAATTGTGCACTCTTCTGGATTCATAGGAGCTTTATTTCCATTGAATCCAGTAATACCTGCATTATTAACCACTGCATCGAGTTTTAATCCTTTTTTTTGGATAATAGATATAGCATTCTTCCAATCACTTTCTTTAGAAACATCCAAAGGAATATAAAGAATTTTATCCCCATATTTTTTTGCAGTTTTTTCATCTAATTCTCTATGTATATCTGTAATAATTACAAAAGCTCCCTCTTTAACAAAAGAAGCTGCAATCGCCTCTCCTATTCCTTGAGCTGCACCTGTAATGAAAGCTGTTTTATTTTTTAAACGCATTAAATTATCTCCTTTTTAAAAAATTTGAATTTTATTTTTTTTTATTTAAAAGGAGATCACGAGGGGATTTTTTGAAAGAATTTACAACTCTTTTTTTTGCTATCTAAAGCATTTTTTAAATCAGTTAATTGATTTATTTTTTTTGAAGTATATATAAAAGACGTAATAGAGCTCATAATTAGATCTAAAAAAGTAACATTTTTTTGAAAGTCCAAAGCTTTTTCCTTTTCAAATATACTTCTGTATTTAATTAAAAAGTAATTTTCGAATAATTTATTGTCAAATAATTTTACGAAAAAAAATATTAATGAGTCGCCAATCTTTTGTTTTAACAAACCACTTTATTTTCTTTAATTGCTTTTCTAAATGTTCTTCCAAGAAATATTGCTAATATAAGCCACAGGCCAAGCAGTGGGAAGCAAAGGATTCCACTGATATATAAATAGTAGGATTTTCCAACTACTTTTCCAAAAGCAGACTGAAGTGGAGATAAGAGCATGTTAAATGCAGATCCGCCTTGTTTTGAGGATCTAGAGCCAAATGTTTCAATCCAAGCTTGGGCTTTAAATTTTACATCAGGTGTTGTTGGAACATAAAGCTGTTTCAATGCAGGGCCATTGAGTGCATAGTTAATTGCTTTTGATCCGACCATAAGAGCGAATAAAAACATTAAAGTGTCAATAGTCAAGAACCCAAAAAGAGCAGCTCCTACAATTAGAGGCATTAAAGCTAAAGCAGCTCCGATTCCTAAAAAACGTGTTATATTGCTGATACCTAAAAGTAAACATGATAACGATACAATGTTCACGCTAGAACCGTATATGCTTAAATAATTGCTAAGAGCAACGCCTGAATAACTCGCTCCTGCTGCAAGTTTAAAGTTAAAATCAAATATCGTGACGATAATCTCATAGATAAAATTCACAGCAAAAATACCTATTAAATAACGATGTTTTAATACAAGTTTTAATCCTTCTAAAAAACCCATTTTCTGTTTCTGTGTTTCTGCAGCTACATTCTTTCCATGGAAAGATTTTAATAATTTTTTTGGGGTTGTTTTTAAAAAATAGCGAAATAATGGGATAATTAACAATGTTAGTATTCCAAGAATCATCATATAAAAAAAATCAGTGCTATGTCCCAATCTATACGGAAGTCCTCCAATGCCGAATGGAAAAATAATGCCTCCTAATTGTCCAAAAGCATAGATTAATGGAAATCCTCTTTTAGCAGTCGTTGGATCTGTAGTATCAGCAGTGTACGCCCAAAATAGAGCTACAATTAAAGAACCAAAACTCTCTACAAATAGATACCATAAATATCCTAAGCATTTTATGAATATGCCATATAGAGAAGATTTTAATGCGAGATCCTTTACTGTAGGCTGAATGAAAAGCATCAAAACGCTAAAGGCCAATATAGAGAGTCCATAAAATAATGGAAGTATATGAAGCATCTTTTCTCTTGATGTTTTTTCAAGAAGTTTTGTGTATAACATGACCAAAGGAAGCAGGCTTAAAACTGAAATTGTTTTTGCAAATGGAAGCTGATATTTGCCAACAAGTAATATAAATATAGAGTCTTTTAGAGGTCTTAGAGTCCAGTAAATACCAATTATTAAAACAAATATAAGCCCTAGTCTTATAAATTTTTTAAATTCCTCTTTTTCAAAAATTCCAAAATTAAAACGACATATCCATTGAAAAAATCGTAAAAAACCTTTTTTATTATCCATAAAACCCGCCTCTCTTATTAAATTTCAGTATATCTATTTTCTTTTATTTGCATAGTCGATATATTAGATATCTTAAATCGAAAAAATCAATCTAGGTCTTTTATATGAGCAAATTAATAATTTCTGATGAAATTGATCAGAGGATACTTCAAAAAAATAATAACACATTAAGTTACTTACGGATTGCGGACTTAGAGCTTTTTATAATTGCCGCACATATGAAAAATTTAACAAAAGCAGCAGCATTTCACAATTTGAGCCAGAGTGCTGCAAGTACAGCGATACAAAGAGTTGAAACAGCTCTTGGTATTTCATTATGTTCTCATAAGAAACGTCGATTTTCTCTCACAAGACAAGCGGAAATTTTATTTCCTAGATTAGAAAATTGGGTAAAACAACTTCGAGAATTAATAATTCCTAAAGAACAGGTTCCCATAAGATTTGTTACAACACATGCTATTGCTCAAATCGCAACTCCTGCGCTTCTTGAAATCGATAATATTGAATTTGGGCACATGCGACCTGATCAGGCATATGAGGCAGTTATTCATGGAAAGGCAGATTTAGCCCTCGTATTAGATAATGCTCCTTGGAAAGGTGTTATCACAGCTGAAATTGGTAAGGGGAATTTTCAGCTTTATTCAAGAAATAAAAATGTTTCTAAGAAACCAGTATTATTGCCTGAAAATCAAATGGAAGTATTATTTTTACAACAAAGCTGGCAGCAAATATATAATTATTCTCTTCCTGTAAAAACTCGAATATCCAGCTGGTCTTTAATAGCAGATATTTGTTCAAATTCTGATGAAGTAGGATTTCTTCCGGATTTTCTTGCTGTAAAGTTCAACTTATATCCGGTTTTATGGCAGCCAGATACTTATCAGTATCGTATTTTAGGTATCCATAAAAAAATAGATAAACAATTGCAAGCGTGTTTCGATATTCTTCTAGAAAAATTGCAAGATGTTTTCTCAATTGCTTCTCATCCATAAAAGCTGTCAAACTGATAACTTTTATGCAACTGTTTATTTAAATGATTGAATATTTAATTTAATTAAAATTTTTAGATGATATCTTTTTTATTATTAGATTTTTGTTAATTAGTTTTTTTATAGAAAAAGATTGTTTATATATATAGTTTCTTTATATGCTTGTTCATAAAAAAAAAGAAATTTAATTATGAAGAAGTTTTATTGTATACTATTTATTTTTCTATCCATCTCAGCAATACTTTTTGCAGAAGAAACTTTTAAAGAAGATGTGATCCCAGAAATTAATCAAAAACCTTTAGCAGAACTAGATATGAAAGAGATTCAAAATCTTAAAGATTCTTATTTCTATGTAAAATTAGGTTCTACTATTTTGGTTCAAAATATTGGTCTTGGATATAGATCTCGTAATCTAAAAAGTTGCAGGGGAAATGATCTAACGTTTAACTTACATGCCCCTTTGCTTGGTCTTGGAAAAGATAATAAGAGTTTTATGCCCTCTTTTAAATATTCTTATTTAAAATATAAAGATTCCGTTATTCATTCTTCTTATTTTGGAGTTGGGTTTGAAATGGGAATTTGGATGCAAACGCATGGTCGAATAGTAAAAGGATATATCCCCAATATTGAACTAGTATGGGGAAAAGAAAGAGAGGCTTTTCATTTTTCCCAATTTGGAATTAATGTTGTCCCAGCTGCAGGAGCAGTCATTTTAGCGTCTGCTGGAATTATTGAAGGAGGACAATCCGCTGGGTGGGGAGCTTTATTTGCAGCAGCAGCTACTTCTGTTTCTTTTTCTTATACTATTGGTTTCTGATTTCAAGATCATTTATGGGTATCGAAATTTTTGCTAACACCTTTTCTAATACAGTGATATGAAGCTAAAGTCGCACAAGCTGTGCGACAATTAAAGGAAATGCCCTTTTTTTTTATATTCCCTGGGGGCATAACATTGTTCTTATACAACAGATTAAAAATATAAAAGAAAGAATTTGGTATGTACCGTTTTTGCACCTCAAAAATTTATCAAAAAAATCTTACTATATTTTTTTCTTGACCTTTGTTTTGGTACAATATTACGGATATACCTAAAAATATCTGAGCTTTTGTACCAGGAAAAAAAATCTCTGTAAAAATATGGGGCGGGCAGGACTTGAACCCGCGACCAACGGATTATGAGGGAGGGGATTTTCTTGACCTACCAACATCAACCAATCGCTATGAGTATTATAATAAAGTAGATAAGGTTAAAAGTATATTGGATGTTGCTGGATAATATTTGTTAAATGGGTAATTCACTGCAACGTTTTTGCACCGCAAATCTTTTATTGAAAGAAATTTTATGAATGATACATTCAAAAAGAATAGTATGACATTTAGAGAGTTGATGAAAATTAATATTTCACATCTATAAATTGATGGTTCGGGTTTTCTTGTATGGCATATTTTTTTTCCCATGAAGAATTGAATAAAACCATTAGGTTTTCCCAGCGGTCTTTAACAATGATAGAGCTAAATGATTTTTTATAAGTGTCGATATCCCCAATAATCCAAGAACTACATTGATATGGAAGAAGTTCTAAGTTAGTCTCTACTTTATACTCATCTTGTAATCGATATTGTAGAACTTCAAATTGCAGCCTTCCTACTGCGCCATAGAACGTGCTGTCAAATTGGTTTTGGTTATAAAGAATTTGAATAGCACCTTCTTCTGCAAGCTGTTTAATGCCTTTGTCAAAAGCTTTTCTTTTTCCTACATTTTTAGGAGTAACCCTTGCAAATATTTCAGGTTGAAATTGAGGGAGAGGTTTAAAATTAAAACCGCCGGTTAAGGAAACCGTATCTCCAATAAAAAAAATACTAGGGTTAATAACCCCAACGATGTCTCCTGCAACAGCACTGCTTAACGTTACTCTTTCTCCGGCAAACATACTATGAGGTCTTGAAAGACGAATATTTCGATTAAGACGATGGTGTTTTATAACCATATCTTTTTCGAATTCTCCGGAGCAAATACGTAAAAAAGCCAAACTATCATGATGCTTACGATTCATGTTAGATTGAACTTTAAAGACATAAGCACTGAAAGGGGTTTTGACTGGATCTATTAGAATTTCCGTTCCATCCGGCATGTCAGCAAAGCGTGCAGAAGGGGGAGGGGCAAGGTTAATAAAAGTATCAAAGAAAGGTTCTATGCCAAGATTGGATAAGGCAGAGGCAAAAAATACAGGGGTCAAGTTGCCAGATAGAAATTCTTCTTTGTTAAATGAATTTCCTGCAGCATCAATGAGGCTTAGATCCTCTTTTAATTGATCCAGTTCTGATTGTCCAATGAGATTTAAAATTTTGGGATCTTCTAGAGTGCGTTTGCTCATAGTAGCTAGTTGCGAGCCGCCTTTTGCCGAGCTTTCGAAGATCAGTGCTTGATTTGTGAGTCGATCGTAGACTCCACAAAATCCTTTTCCTAATCCTATTGGCCAGTTATAAGCATAAGATTTAATTTTCAGAGCAACTTCGACCTCATCCATGAGATCAAGAGGATCGCGTCCCGGCATATCCATTTTATTGATAAAAGTAAGTACCGGAATTTTTTTAAAACGACATACTTCAAAAAGTTTAAGAGTTTGCTTTTCAATCCCTTTTGCTGCATCAATGACCATAATAGCACAATCTGCTGCGGTAAGAGTGCGAAAAGTGTCTTCAGAGAAATCTTCATGACCTGGTGTATCTAATATATTTATTATTACATCTTTATAAGAAAATTGCATAGCCGAGGCTGTTATGGAAATGCCTCTTTCCTGTTCCATTGACATCCAATCGGAAGTTGCAAATTTTCTTCCTTTTCGTCCACGTATTACGCCGGCTGTATGAATCTGGCCGGAGTAAAGAAGTAATTTTTCAGTAAGAGTTGTCTTTCCTGCATCAGGATGACTAATGATTGCAAAGGTCCGGCGAGAAGAAATTTGCTTTGATAAAGAGGTTTTTAGCGGATTATCCATAATAGCTGTACTTTAGCAATGATTGGTCTTGAAAAATGTAAATTATATTCAATATATCCGATAAAATCAAGGTGAAGATAGATATGTTGGATATACTCAAAATATAATTAGGTAGGATATACCATAATTAAAGGAATTGCCATAAATGTTTATTTTATTTGTTGGTGGTGGTAACTGGACCACTTATTATCATTTGAAGAGTTAGAAATGAATTTCTTGATAATGGTGGGGCAGGCAGGACTTGAACCCGCGACCAACGGATTATGAGACCCATTCTAAGTAAAACTCTGAATACATAAGATTAAACCAGAATCATTTATCTCTAGCAATAAATTTTAGAATTTATTCTAACTTATTCAAAAATATTCTCTTAGTTTCTAGTCATTTGCGTAAAAAATGCGAAAAAAACGTGAATGAAAAAAAAGCATCCTGTAAAATTATGGTTTTAAATATAAAAGAGATTAATTATGAATAATCTTCCTTCTGATAGCTCGCTCATTCTTTATCAATCTGAAGATGGACAAACTCGTATAGAAGTTCGTCTTATCGATGAAACGGTTTGGTTAACTCAAGCACAGATGTCTGAGTTATTTGACAAAGATAAACGGACAATCTCCGAACATATCCAGAATATTTTTAAAGAAAAAGAATTACTCAAAAGAGCAGTTGTCCGGAAATTCCGGACAACTGCAGCTGATAAAAAGAGCTATGAAGTATTACATTATAATCTTGATGTAATAATATCTGTTGGTTATCGAGTAAGTTCACATAGAGGAACTCAATTCCGTCAATGGGCAACTACTCGATTAAAAGAATATCTTATCAAAGGTTTTACTTTAGATGATGATCGATTAAAACGTTTGGGTGGAGGTAGTTATTTTGATGAGCTTCTCTCTCGTATTCGTGATATTCGTTCTTCTGAAAAAGTATTTTGGCGTAAAGTACTAGATATTTATGCAACGAGTATAGATTACGACCCTAATATAGAGACTTCAAAAAACTTTTTCGCTATCGTTCAAAATAAAATGCATTGGGCGGCTCATGGACATACAGCTGCTGAAATTATTTATGCAAGAGTTAATGCTAAAAAACCAAATATGGGACTTACTTCATGGTTAGGAAAACATCTTAATAAATCTGATATTGAAATAGCTAAAAATTATTTAAATGCAGATGAGTTAAATCTTCTTAATCGTTTAGTTTCTATGTATCTTGATTTTGCTGAGTTGCAAGCTTTAAACCACAAACCAATGTATATGAAAGATTGGATTCTTAAATTAGATCATTTTTTGCAGATGACAGAAAAAGACATTCTTTCTCATTGTGGAAAAATTAGCCATGATGTGGCTCTAGAAAAAGCTTTAGCCGAATATGGGAAATATAAGAATCGGTTAACTACGGATAATCTTTCACCTGTAGAACTGCATTTTTTTAAAGCAATTAAGAAAATAGAGAAGAGTTTGGATTGAAAAATTTGATATTTAAGGATTCATTTTGAATTAGGATAATGAAAAATGATGGGGCAGGCAGGACTTGAACCTGCGACCGACGGATTATGAGTCCGCTGCTCTAACCGACTGAGCTACTGCCCCCGAAAAAAAACAATAATAAAATATAAGGCTCTATTATTCAATATTTTTTAATAAATCTCATTTTCTGATAAAAGAGCTTCTACTAATGAGATAGCATCTAAAAGATCTTGAGCGTTAGCTTTTGATGGATCTTTTTGGATAGTTAAAATATATCTATCAAATTCTTTAAACACTTTATCAAGAGATTTTTTAGTCTCTGGTTTATGAAAAATAGATTTAGAGCGAGTATCTGTGTAGTACATAACTTTTGAAGCATTTAAAAGAGTCTGCATTTTATCTTGCAGCTCATTTATATCTACAGCGGCGTTTATCTCTTTTTTAAATGCTATTAATATATTTTTGAAATATTTATGAGGATCTTGATCCGGGTTAGATGAAAAACTAGGGGGTAGGGATGTCATTTTTTTCTCCTTTAAACTTTTTTTTATATTATCAAAAAAAATATATTTCGGAACAAAAATTGTTAAGAGTTTAGTTAAAAATTTTTGCTATATATAAAAAAAGCAGATATTAAGTTATTATGGTGAAATAATAATATTAAAATATATATATATGTTTACAAAAGATGAATATGTAAAAAAAACTAAATGGGCTTTGATTTGGAGTGCTATTTTAAATGCTCCTCTTTTTAGCATGTATAGTCTTACTATATTTATTTTAAGAAAAGATCTTAAAGCAACTGTTTTTCATTTAGCGCTACTTACTATGCTCAGACCTACCATGGCGTTTATATCCTATTATTGGAGCTCATATGTTTTTAATAGAGAAGATAAATTAAGAGCCAATTTTTTAGGGGCCTCTTTTTTAGGCTGTTTTCTGTTTTTGTTATTTCCTTTTGTCTCTGGAATTTGGTTTGTTATTTTTACATCTGCAATTTTTATGCTTTTTTATAGAGCAAAAACTCCTGCTTGGATGGAGATTGTAAAGCTAAATATTGAAAAGGAAAAAAGAGAAAAATTATATGCTTTTTCAACTTCTATTGCTTATTTTGTCGGTCCTGTTTTAGCTTTTATTTTTCCACCTATTTTAGCGCAAAATACCAATATGTATAAAAATCTGTTTTTTATCGCAGGTGTTTTTGGACTTTTAAATGTTTTAATTCTCTCTAAACTGCCTATAAATTTTAAAAATAAAAATTTCGAAAATTTAAAAAAAGAAAAAATACAATTTTTAAAACCATTGAAAGAGGGTTTTAGTTTATTAAAATCTCGGCCCGATTTTTTTGTTTTTCAATTAGGTTATATGCTAGCTGGTTTTGGGCTGATGCTTATCCAACCAATAATTGCTATTTTTTGTGTTGATAAATTAAATATCTCTCATTTTGAATTCGCTATCGCGATTTTAATCTTTAAAGATATGGGATTTGTTATCTCTTCTCCAATCTGGGGTAGATTATTTACTAAATTTTCTGTTTTGAAACTCTCTGCTTATATGTTCGTTTTTTTTGCTCTTTTTATGATAACAATTACTTTTTCTGTTTTTAATATCTTATGGCTGTATATCGCATTTTTATTATATGGAATCGCATCTTCAGGCTCTCATCTTTTATGGAATCTATCAGGACCTATTTTCGCAGGAAACGAAAATAGCTCTAAATATACCTCTATCAATGTTGTTATGACAGCAATTAGAGGATCGATTGCACCAACTCTCGGCTCTCTTTTAGTTTTATTTATTCCTGAAATTTCAATTTTTTTAATTGGAGCTGTTTTCTGTCTTTTTAGTTTTTATATAGTTTTAAAAAATCAAAATGTTTTAGTGCAAGCTAACAAAAACAATTGATTTTAAAATCTTAAGTTTATACAACTATGTATATCAGAGAACATAGGATAGATATGAATCTTAATAAAATTTTTGTGTTATTGTTTTTCTCATTTTCGACTCTACTGTTTGCAAATGAAAATCAAGAAGACGTTGCTTTAAATAGATCTGATAATATTCCTCAAGAATCTTTAGATGGAGCCGATGATCAATATTTTGAAGGATATTTACAAGCTTTAGTAGATATGCATTTTTATGAATATAAAGTTGTCGTTTTAGTGAAAGATCGAAATGTTTGGCTTGCTAACATGCCAAAAAATGAGATGATTGCTAATAGTATTAGCTCTTTTTTAAGAGATGTGCCAGGTGTTAAAAGAGTTGCTATAATAAATGGTGTTCCACCTGAAGAGATGAAAGAGAGAGAAAAATATGTCAATAGACCTAAAATTGGAGGTATATGGTTTCCTCAAACAACTGCACTTTTTCAACCAATGCTTGCAAATCCTCGTCAAGTAACATACTCAATAGGTTATAGAGGTAATGATAAAGTTGCTGGAAGAACTGCTGTTGCTGTATCTTTAGGAGATGACTTTCCAATCTTTAGATGGCTCGATATTTTTAATGGACATGGAGATCTGCAATTTGGAATAGAATCTGGGATCTGGTCTGTTTTTAATATGAGACCTAGCCCAAATATTGGAAGTGGTACCGCTCTATTTAATACCGATTTTTATGTAGGTATCCCCCTGGTTTATTCTATAAATAAATGGGCATGGAGATTTAGATTATATCATATATCTTCACATCTTGGAGATGAATTTTTAGTTAACCATCCTAGTTTTGATAGAAAAAATCCAAGCTTTGAAACTTTTGATGTTTTTTTCCAATATCAAGCTTTAGAGGCTTTGAGATTTTATGCCGGTGCTGGTTTTATTTTACATAGCGATAATACTTTTCCTATGAAACATTACTATGTAGAATATGGTTTTGAAGCTAGATTTTTAGGCTCTAAAATATATTACCACAATCTTTTTGGTACGTTCTTTGTTGCAACTTATTGGAGAAATTGGCAGCTAAATGATATGAACTTCGATGGTACATATCTTATAGGTTATGAATGGTCAAAACTTCAAGGTATTGGTAGAAAAATTAGAATCTTTGGAGAGTTTCATCATGGATTTTCTCCAGATGGACAATTCATGAATCAACGTACCAATTACTGGAGCATTAAAGTAGCTTACGGATTTTAAAATTTTTGTGTTTACAGCTCTTGATATAACTCTTGTTTCATTAGTTTTTTATATATTGAAATTTATTAATATATAATAT